>NZ_JBNNJZ010000417.1:0-7185 GCF_050270335.1 Streptomyces sp. NPDC059900 | reverse complement strand
AGCGCCGCCTCCTCCACGAGGACGCCCTGGCGCTCGTACTGCCCCTGGCCCCGGTTGAAGCGGACGACCACCGCCGAGAGCCCGCTCCCCTCGCGGGCCCGACGCGTCAGCGCGGTGTCGCCGCGCGGCAGGAAGACGAGATGCCCCAGGTCGGCGCAGTCCAGGCAGCGCGGCTCGGCATCCTCGATGACCAGCAGGGTGAGCGGCCCGCCACGGCACTCCGCGCAGTGGCGGCGCTTGAGGGGCTGGATGGCGAGAAGTCCGCTGCGGGCGAGGGGAATTGAGGCCATGAAGGACTCATTCCCCGACCGGCGGGCGCGTACCGCCCAAAACGGGGGCCGGCGCCAGGACCGAGGCCCCTCGTTCCCGGCGGCGCGCGCCCGCCACCGCACCGGGGAGGCGGGGCATCATGGGACGGGTGCGACTCGAAGCGATCACCTGGGACCGGCTCACGGACACCCTCGCCGACCGGCTGCTCGACCTGAAGACGGCCGACGCGAGCCCCTGGCCGCGCATCGCCTTCGACGGGGCCCCGGCGGCAGCCCCCGGCGAGCTGGCCCGGAGCGTGGCCGAGGCGCTGCGGGTGCGCGGACGGTCCGCGCTCGTCGTCGGCACGCAGGACTTCCTGCGCCCCGCCTCCCTGCGCCTCGAGTACGGGCGCGAGGACGTGGAGTCGTACTACAGCGGCTGGTTCGACACCGGCGCGCTCTGGCGCGAGGTCTTCGGCCCGCTTGACCCGGGTGGCACGGGACGGGTCCTGCCGGACCTGTGGGACCCGGTCGCGGACCGCGCGACACGCAGTCCGTACGTCCAACTCCCGCCCGGCGCACTGCTGTTGCTGCACGGCCCGTTGCTCCTCGGCCACTGGTACCCCTTCGACCTGACCGTCCACACGAGCCTGTCGCCGGGCGCTCTGCGGCGGCGCACGGCGGAGGGCGAGCGGTGGACGCTGTCCGCTTTCGAGCGGTACGAGGCGGAGACGGACCCCGCGGCTGTGGCCGACGTGGTCGTACGGGCGGACGATCCGCGGCACCCGGCGTGGAGTGGTTGAACCAAACCCCTTTTATATGCACGTGCATGTAGTTAGAGTCTGGGCATGGCAACGACACCGCTCCACTTCAGCGACTCGGTCCGTACGCTCCTCGACGGCAAGAACTTCGCCAGCGTCGCGACCCTCGGCCCCCAAGGCGCACCCCAGAACTCGGTGGTGTGGATCAAACGCGAGGGCGACACCGTCCTGTTCTCCTCCACGGCGCGGCGGCAGAAGGTCCGCAACCTCGAACGCGACCCGCGCATCAGCCTCTCGGTGTTCGACCTGGCCAACCCGTACACGTCGACCGAGATCCGCGGCGTCGCCGAGATACTCCCCGACCCGCACAAGCGGCTTCCGCACGAGCTCTCGCACAAGTACCTCGGCATCGACCCGCCCGGCGAGAAGGACGAGGAGGTCCGGGTGATCATCAGGGTGCTCCCGGAAAAGATCATCGGCTTCGCCGCCTGAGGCTTCTGCCCCACCGAGGGCTTCGCCGCCCGCGTCCGTTCCCCGGAGTGCGGACCTCCGGGCGCGCGGCGAGAATGAGGGGCGCCGGGACTAGCGGTGCCTCCGCGCCGCGCCGGCCGTCCGGCAACGGGAGGTACTTCATGACCACCGCCGGAGACATCATGCACCACGGCGCCCAGTGGATCCCCGCACACGAGACCCTGGACCGCGCCGCACAGCTGATGCGCCAGCTCGACGTCGGCGCGCTGCCCATCAGCGACGAGAACGAACGGCTCTGCGGCATCCTCACCGACCGCGACATCGTGGTCGGCTGCGTGGCGATGGGGCACGACCCGGCCCGCACGACCGCGGGCGACATGGCCAAGGGCACGCCACGCTGGATCGACTCGGGCGCGGACGTCGACGAGGTCCTCCAGGAGATGAAGAACAGCCAGATCCGCAGGCTCCCGGTCATCGACAACAAACGCCTGGTCGGCATGATCAGCGAGGCCGACCTCGCCACGCACCTCACCGACGACCAGCTCGCGGGCTGGGTCGAGAGCGTATACGCGAAAAGCTGACCGCCGGCGGCCGGTACTAACCCTTTTCCCCGGCGGCGCCGCCACCGGCAGTCTTGGCCGCACCCTCGGCGGCCACCGAGAACGTCCCCTCGTCCGTCACCCCGTACAGAACGCCCCCCAGTGCCAGCGGGGCCGTACCGCTCGGAGACCGGTCATCGACCGAGCCGTCCTTGGCGTCCTCGGCGTCCTTGACGAAGGAGGGCGCCGAGCGCCAACGCTCCCTGCCGTTACGTATGTCGACGGCGATGACACTGCTGTCGGGCATCGTGGCGTACAGGGTGTCGCCCCGCACCGACGGCTCGCTGAAGATCCGCAGTTCGCGCGAGGTGGTCCAGAGCGGCTTGCCCCGCTTGAGGTCGAGCGCGAGCACGGTCTCGTTGGCGTAGTCGAAGAGGTACATGGCGTCGCCGCGCACCAGCGGCGGCGCTTCCGGCTCCACCGCCCAGGGGAAGTCGATGCCGCGGACCTTCCCCGAGGTCAGATCCTGGATGAAGAACCGCGAGGAGACACCCGAATCGTCCTCCCAGCGCGCGAAGTACCCCTTGCCCTCGTGCACCGTGGCCAGCCACAGGTCACCCTTCGGGGCCTTCGTGCCGCCCAGCTTCCGGCCGGAGCGCGCGTCATAGCGGGCGATCTCCGACGAGCCGGGTCCGCCCTTGCGCCCGGCCATCCGCAGATCGGCGAAGAGCGTCCCGTCCGGACCCGCGTAGAACACGCCCGCCGAATCGCTCGTCACCTCGTGGTGCCACAGCTCCCGGCCGGACCGCGGGTCGTACGCCGTGTACGTCGAGGTACGCGAAGCGCTCAACTCGCCCTTGTGCACGACGAGTACGCCGCTCAGATACTGGAACTCCGCGTGCGGTCCCGGCAGCCGCCACAGCCGCCGGCCGCTTTTGGCGTCGTACGCGTCGACTCCCTGGGACCCCTCCGCGCTGTACGTGAACACCGTGCCGGCGCCCACCACCGGGTCGGTGATGGAATAGCCGGAGACCGACTTGGGGCGGTGCATCGGCTTCGTCCAGCTGGTCTTGCCCGTCAGGGGGTCGAGCCGGGTGAGGGCCGTGGTCGCGGAGGCGCAGAAGACGCCCTGCGCGTGCGGCGTACAGGCATCCGACGAGGGCATCATCTCGTCGGCATCCTTCTCGGCGGCGACGTGCCACGGCTTCCAGCCCTCGGGGGTGCTCGCCGAAGCGTGCGCTCCGCCTTCGGTATCCCCGTCACCCAGGAACGCCACGGAGACTCCTGTGGCGATCACCAGCGCGGCGGCGCCCGCGAGAACGACCTTGAACCGGCGGCCGCGGCGCGTGTGCGGGGCGGCCGCCGCCGGAACCGTCGCCGACAAGGCAAAGGTCACGTCACCGGCCGGGACTTCCTCGTCTCTCTCGTCCTGTTCGCCTTCTTCCCGGTGTGTACGCTCCCGTGGCTCGCCCGGCGGCCCCTCGTCCGGCAGCGCGGCCAGGGCATCGAGAACCTGCACCGGAGTGGGCCGTTCCTGCGGTGACTTGGCGAGACAGGACATCACCAGGGGGCGCAACACCTCGGGCAGCGCGCCCAGTTCGGGGTCGTTGTGCACGGTCTGGTAGGCGGCCAGATACGCGTTCTCCGCCTCGAACGGGCTGCGCCCCGTGGCCGCGTACACCAGCAGGGCGCCGAGCGCGAAGACGTCGACCGGCGGCCCGACGTCGCGCGGGCTGCTGAACTGCTCCGGCGCCATGAACGGCGGCGACCCCATCACCAGGCCGGTCTGCGTCCGCACGTCGCTGTGCGCGGCACGGGAGATGCCGAAGTCGATGACGCGCGTCATGCCGCCGTCAGCACTGCTGTCCGCGCCTTCCGCGCCGCCCGCCGAGTCCAGCAGCAGCACATTGCTGGGCTTCAGGTCGCGGTGCACCACCTCGGCGCGGTGGATCTCGCGCAGTGCCTCGGCCAGTTCGCCGCCGAGCCGCTTCAGTTGCGGCCAGTCCAGCGGGCCCTGGTCGGCGATGCGCTGGGCGAGGGTGTCCCCGGGGACGTACGCCGTGGCCATCCAGGGCAGTGCGGCCTCCGGGTCGGCGTCCACGACCGGTGCGGTGAAGGCGCCGCTGACCCGGCGTGCGGCCTTGACCTCCTGGCGGAAGCGGGCGCGGAACTCCGGGTCGTCCGCGTACTGGGTGTGGACGACCTTGACCGCGACCGCGCGGCCCGACGCCGAGCGCCCCAGATAGACGACGCCCATGCCGCCGGTGCCGATCCGCGACTCGATCCGATAGCCGCCGATCGACTCCGGATCACCCTCGCGCAGAGGCATCGGTCACCGCCCCCCGTTTTCCCCCGTTGTTGGCATGGCCCGTACAGCCTAGAGCCAGCCGTTGCGGCGGAAGCCGCGGTAGAGCACGAAACAGATGGTTCCGATGACGCCGATCACCAGTCCGTAGCCGTACTTCCAGTGCAACTCGGGCATGTAGTCGAAGTTCATGCCGTACAGACCGCAGATCATCGTCGGCACGGCGATCACGGCGGCCCAGGCGGTGATCTTGCGCATGTCCTCGTTCTGCGCGACCGTCACCTGCGCGAGATGGGCCTGGAGAATGGAGTTCAGGAGCTCGTCGAAGGCGGCGATCTGTTCCGTGACCCGCTTGAGGTGGTCGTCGACGTCCCGGAAATAGGCCTGTATCTCCGGGGCGATCGGCCGCATCGGCTGGGTGGAGAGAATCTGCAGCGGGCGGCCGAGCGGCACCACGGCCCGCTTCAGCTCGAGGAGTTCGCGCTTGAGTTGGTATATGCGGCCGGGGTCGGCGCGCTCCCCGTCCTTGGAGAAGACGTCCATCTCCACCTGGTCGATGTCGGCCTGCACCGCGTCCGTCACCACGAGATAGTCGTCCACGACGTGGTCGGCGAGTGCGTGCAGAACCGCGCCGGGGCCCTGGGCGAGCTGCTCGGGCGCCGATTCGAGCTCTTCGCGCAGCGGCCCGAGCGAGCCGTGGCGGCCGTGCCGCACGGTGATCACGAACTCCTTGCCGACGAAGACCATGATCTCGCCGGTGTCCACCACCTCGCTGTTGGCGGTGAGTTCGGCATGCTCCACGTAGCAAACGGTCTTGAAGACGGCGAACAGCGTTTCGTCGTACCGCTCCACCTTCGGCCGCTGGTGGGCGTGGACCGCGTCCTCCACGGCGAGCGGGTGCAGGTCGAAGAGGTCGGCGATGCCCGCGAACTCCTCCTCCGTCGGCTCGTGCAGTCCGAGCCAGACGAAGCCGTCGCCGCTCCTGCGGACGCGCTCGACCTCCTCGACGAGATCCCGGCCGCCCTCCTGGCGCACACCTTTGCGGTACGTCACGCAATTGACCACCGCGGAGCCCAGGGGGGAGCGGGCGGGGTGGCTCAGGTCCACGCGGTTGTGCTTGCGCACGAACTGGGCGACCCGCGCGACTTTGCGCAGGCCGCCTACCTTGCGGAGGTTTCCTACCTTTCGCAGGTTGCCTGCCATCGGCATGCGTGGCTCCTCGTTCTGGTGACTTGGCGTGCCAGTCTGCCAGCACGTTCCGACAGTGTGGCGGGACCCTGGGGGAACGGAACACTCCGCTCCGACTGCCTCCCGGGAGTAAGCCGGACAATCGTGATAATTGCGTTATGACGCTCATCGACGGCTATCTGACCGGCAATCACCATCGGCTTCCCGCGGGGGCGGGCGCGGGGCAGTGCTCCGAAGCCTTCTCCGCGCTCTTCGACCCCACGACCTTCCGGCACATCGAGCGGCTCGGCATCGGGCCCGGGTGGCGCTGCTGGGAGGTCGGCGCGGGCGGCTTCTCCGTCGTCTCCTGGCTCGCCAAGCGGGTCGGCCCCACCGGGCGGGTCCTCGCGACCGACACGGACATCTCCTGGCAGACGTCGGCCGCGCGGCCACCGGTGGAGGTGCGCAAGCACGACGTGGGGACGGATCAGCCGCCCGCCGGGGGCTTCGATCTCGTCCATGCGCGGCTCGTGCTCGACCGGGTGCCGGACCGGGAGTCCGCGTTGCGTTCGATGATCCGGGCCCTGCGGCCCGGCGGCCGCCTGCTGATCGAGGAGGCGGACCCGGCACTCCAGCCCCTGGCCTGCCCCGACGAGCACGGCCCTGCGGAACAGCTGGCGAACCGCCTGCGGCGTGCGCTGCTCACCGAGCGCGGGACCGACCTCGCGTACGGCCGCGGGCTGCCCCGCCTGCTGCGGGCGGCGGGCCTGCGCCAGGTGGAGGCCGACGCGTACTTCCCTCTGGCCTCACCCGCCTGCGCGGCCCTGGAGACGGCCACGATCCAACACGCACGCGCGTCCCTGACGTCGGCAGGCCTGGCCACGGAATCAGACATCACGGACCACCTGGCCAACATCACAACAGAACCCCTGGACCTGGCAACGGCCCCCTTGATCTCCACCTGGGCCAAAAAGCTGTAACGGCCCCGCACCCACCCACGAAGCAACGCCGCAGCACGCACGACGGCCCGCACCCGGCGTCGAGACGCGAGGGGACGTGTCGGTATTTCCGCCCGGAGCACGGCAAGCCCCACTCCCCAGCCGAAGGAACCGGGCGGCGCGCACCCGATGGCGAGGACGGACATACCGACGCGGCCCCGCACCCAACGACGAAGCAGGGCCGCAGTACGCCCCACGTACCCGCAGTCGGCAGTGAGACGGGAGGGGACGTGTCGGTATTTCCGCCCGGAGCACAGCAAGCCCCACTCCCCAGCCGAAGGAACCGGGCGGCGCGCACCCGATGGCGAGGACGGACATACCGACGCGGCCCCGCCCCCACCCACAGAGCGAAGCCGCCGCACCCCGACGCGCCCGCAGCGGAAGCCACCCCGCCCCCTACCCCGGCGGCCGACCCCCCACCACCCCAACGGCCCGAGCCCCCGCCCGACACCCCTCCGCCGAAGCCTCGCAGAGCCCCGCCCCACCCAGCCGCGCCGCAAGAAACGCCCCCGTGAACGCATCCCCCGCCCCCGTAGAGTCCCGCGCAGCGGCAGGCAGCGCCGGAACCTCGGCCCGCACCTCACCCCCCTGGGCGACCAACGCCCCCGCCGCCCCCCGCTTGACCACCACCGCAGGAAACCGCCGACTCAACTTGACTTTAAAATACTTCTCCCCAGCAACGAGAATTTTGCAAAT
>NZ_JBNNJZ010000416.1:0-7197 GCF_050270335.1 Streptomyces sp. NPDC059900 | reverse complement strand
GTGCGGATGCCTTCGGCCGCATACTGCGCGAGGACGCCTCCGGTGCTGGTGGCCTCGTCGTCGGGGTGGGCGTGCACTGCCATGAGCGTCAAAGGCCGGTCAGCCATGAAAAAGTCCTTCTGCAGATATACGTATCGGTCGCAGAGTGCGGCGGGTCTGCCGCGCTCCTGAGGGCCCGGTTCCGCCGGAGCGGACGGCCTGGTGGCCTCCGTGATTCCCCCGCCGCGCGGCGCCGGCCCCTCGATCGATGCAACTGTGCCGACCAGAGCGTATGTTCCCGGCACGCACAGACGACCCGGGTACCTCCGTGCTCACGTTTCGCCGAAGGTCCGTCGGCAGGCGCCGGGCGTGGTGCCCAGATGCGCCCGGAAACGGCGCCGCAGGTTGACCGCCGAGGCGAGTCCGACCCGCTCGGCGATGGTCTCGACCGGCAGGTCGGTCTGCTCGAGGAGTGCTCGTGCCGCGTCGATGCGCTGGCCGAGCAGCCACTGCCCCGGGCTCGTGCCGAGCTGTTCGGTGAATCGCCGTATCCCCGGCGCGGACCCCATCCCCACGGAGAACGCGCCGGGCCGGATCGGCGGCGCGCTCGCCGACTTCTTCACGTTCCCGCAGTAGCAATGGCGGGCCGCCCCGAGGATCCCGTGCACGGCCGCGCTTCGGGCCGGGTCAGCGGCCGTTGAGCGGGGTGCCGTACTTGTGGGCCGTGGAGAGGTAGGGCAGACCGAGCGTGCGGGGTGAGAAGGCCGCCGAGCCGGCTGCCGCGCCGCGGGGCAGGAGCCATGCGGCGCCCAGGGCGGCGTTCTCGCCCGGGGATCCGACCGTGACATCGGGCACGCCGTCGGCGTTGTAGTCGTCCGCGGAGACCGCCGCACCGAAGCGGTCGCCGTCCTCGGCCACTCCGGGGACGCCGGCCGTGTCCTGGTTGAGGGTCTGGGCGCGGGTGCCGAAGGAGCCGTCCGCGTCGCTTCCGTAGTGGATGTGGAGGCCGCCGCCCTTGGCGAGTTTCTCGGGTCCGCACGGGTCGTCGATGTTCTCGTCGGCGATCTCACGGCACTCGCCGAGCGCCAGGTCGTCATGGCCGTCGCCGTCGAAGTCGCCCGCTGCCAGGGCGCTCACCCCGGCGTTGTCCGTGTTCCAGAAGTTGGCCATCTCGGACCGGTCGGGGTCCCACTTGAACAGGCGTACGTGGGACTGCGTGCTGGGGTTGCCCGCGGTCCAGTACGCCACGGCCAGGTCCGCCGTGCTGTCGCCGTCGAAGTCGCCGGTGGCCAGGACGGGCGCGCGGCCGCCCATGGGGGCGGTGACGATGGTCGTGACCATGCTGTCCTCGCCCTGGATGACCCGGGCGACGACCTTGTCGGTGCCGCCGACCACGATCGCCTTGTTGCCGCCGTTGTCGCCGCCGGTCAGGTCGGCCGCCGCGACCGATCTGCCGTACGCCGCCGACGGCGCGGGCCCGCTGAGGACCGAGGACCCCGGTCCCGGCCCGTCCTTCGAGCCGCCCACGACGGTGACCAGGCCCGCGTCGGTACCGCGGTCGGTGACGTCCTCGCCGGGGGCCCCGGCGAGGAGTTCGGCGATGCCGTCGCCGTTGAGGTCGGTCAGGGCCACGGATGCGCCGAAGCGATCGCCCGCCTCCGGGGTGCCGGGTACCTCGGCGGTGGCCTGGGTGATGCGGATGCTCCCGTGGGCGCCGACGCCCTTCTTGCCGCCCCAGACGATGTTCACGTACCCGGCCTTGGCCTGGCCGGCGACGGTGCCGTCGGGGACCCCGACGGCGAGGTCCGCGTAGCCGTCGCCGTTGAAGTCGCTCAGGGCGGTGCCGGGCGCGGCAGCGGCGGCGCCGGCCGGGAAGACGAACCCGGCGGTGGCCGCGGCGGCGACGGCGATGGCGTAGGTCAGGACGCGACGGCTGTACGGCATGAGGGCTCCCACTCGGTCGACGGGGGGCGGGCTAATGGGTGTGACCGCCGAAGGGCGGACCTGGTTGTACGCGGCCAGAGCGCACGTACAGCCGACCGGACAGTTGACGGTCAAGAGAGCAGACGGCAGCTCCGCACCGCTTGCGACCGGGTGTCTGCGGGGGATTGGGCCGTTGTCGTGGCGTGGCCGGCGGGAGCTGGGCGGCGACCTGAGGGCGGGTTGCGCGGCAGAGCGGGGCGGTCAGCGGGGCGTGCGGCGGGGGCGATCGGGGCCGGCCGGTTCGATGCAGCGGGACTGGACGTGCTCGTAGGCCATGGTGGTCTGCACGTCGGCGACTTCTCTGCGTTCGGTGAGCCGGTCGATGACGAAGGCGTACACGCCGTCGACGTCGGGGACGGCGATGTGCAGGAGGAAGTCGTGCGTGCCGGAGGTGACGAACAGGCCGATCACCTCCGGCAGCCGCGCGGCCCACTCCCGGAATCCCTCGATCACGGGGCGGGCCGGGGGCCGGATGCGCACCGAGATGAGTGCCTGCACGGGCCGGCCGGCCGCGTCGAGGTCCAGGGCGGCGTGGTAGCCGGTGATCACCCCGCGCTCGCGCAGCAGCCGCACCCGCTCGAGCGATGTGGAGGGCGAGACCCCGGTCTTGGCCGCCAGGTCGCGGTTGGTCTGCCGTGCATCGTTCTGCAGCTCCCGCAGCAGAGCGAGGTCCAGCGCATCAAGTTCCATCAAATCAACCCTATGGCGTACGACGTGCGGACACAGCCCGCGAACTCCGAGTCTTTGCTTAGTGTCGCCGACCATGGAAACACGAACGAATCCTCCGTCGCTCGGTGCGGGGCTCGTGCTCGGCGCGGCCGTGCTGTGGGGCACGGTCGGCCCCGCTCAGGTACTGGCGTCCAGCCCCATGACGCCGACGGCCCTGGGCGGCTGGCGGCTGGTCGTGGGCGGGCTGGTCCTGGCCGCGTTCACCGTCCGCCGCACCACCGTGCGGGCCCTGGCCTCGGGCACGGTGGTGCGCCCCCTGCTGGTGTGCGCCGTGTCGACCGGCGTCTTCCAGGCGGCCCTGCTGTCGTCGGTGGCGCGGACCGGGGCTGCCCTGGCCACGGTGGTCGCCCTGGGTATCGCCCCCGCCGCGGTCGGTCTGTGTGCCCGATGGGTCACCGGGGAGCGGATGACGGCCCTGTGGCTGGCCGGCACCGCCGCGGCCGTCGGCGGGTGCGTCCTGCTGCTGGCGCCGGGGAGCGCGGGGGTGGACGTGCCGGGCCTGTTCCTGGCCGTGGCGGCCGGTGCGTGCTACGGCCTGTACACCGTCTTCGCCAAGAAGCTGGCCGCCGTCGCTCCCGCTGCCCAACTGCCCGCGCTCGCCGCGCTCTCCCTGCTGGCAGGAGCACTGCCCCTGGCGCCCTGGATGCTCACCGGCACCACCCCCGTGCGGCAGGGCTCCACCCTCACGTTGATCGTCTGGCTGGGCGTGGTGACCACCGCCCTCGCCTACTGGCTGTTCACCGCCGGACTCACCCGGGTACGCGCGACCACCGCCGGAACCCTCAGCCTCGCCGAACCGCTGGCCGCCGCGCTGATCGGCGTGCTCGTGCTCCACGAGCACCTCTCGCCGGCGGCCTGGGCCGGCGGCGCGCTCATCCTCTCCGGAATGATCACCATGTGCCTGCCGCCGCGGCTCCTCCCGCGCGCCCTGCGGCGGCCGCGGACATCCCGCGACCGGGGCCCGGCGTCTGCCGGCCTCCCCGAACCGCTCGCACCCGGCGAACGAAGCGCGCCACCGGCGCCGCAGGCCCGCACGTCGGCCTAGCGCCGTGACCGCGCCGGATCGACCCTGTGCCTGTCTCCGGTCTCAGCTGCCTTACAGGTTGTCGGCGTAGAAGCCGGCCAGTCGTTCGACGGCGGCGTCGACGTACTGGGGCTCGTCGTACATCTCGTAGTGGCCGGCGCCGTCGATCACCATGAGGTCGACCGGGTTGGGGGCCATCTTCCACAGCTGCATGCCGGCGTCGTAGGAGCCGGTATTGCCGAGGCGTCCGGCGAGGATGACCTGCAGGGGCTGGGTCAGGAGCTGGTCGACCAGGTGGAAGGCGTCGTAGCCCAGCAGCAGTGAGTCGCCGCGCGCGAGGCGGCGGTTGGTGGAGTGTGCGTTGCCGCCCCGCTCGGTGCGGTAGTAGGTGATCGCCTGAGTCGTGTCGATGTCGGTCACACCGGCCGCCTCGGCGTCCTCCAGGGTGTCGGGCAGCCAGTTCACCCGGACCATCTCGCCGGAGCGGGTCTCCGCGATGCGCGCGGCGGCCAGGGCGTCGAGTGCGGCGGCCGGGCCGTCGGCCTGGAAGCTGCGGAACGAGGTGCCCATGTTGCCGGGGACGACCGTCCCGACGGCCTTGATGCGGTGGTCCGTGCGGGCGGTGTGCACGGCGTAGCCGCCGCCGGCGCAGATGCCGAGGACGCCGATGCGCCGCGGGTCGATGCCGGGGGTCGTGGTGAGTGCGTCGATGGCGTAGGAGATGTCCTCGCCGCGCCGGTAGGGGTCTTCGAGATCGCGGGGCTCGCCGCCGCTCTGCCCTTGGTGGGCGGGGTCCATGACCAGGGCCGCGATGCCGCGGGTGGCGAGGCGGGAGGCGTAGTTGGCGCCGATCTGCTCCTTGACGCTGCTGCCGGGCGTGGAGAGCACCACGGCGCGCAGCGGCGCGGTGTGGTGGTCGGGCAGGTGGAGGTCGGCGGCGAGTTCGATCGGTCCGCGCGGGATCGTCAAGCGCTGAAGCATGGGGTGCGCGCCCTTCGTGTGGTTGTTGTTCCGTGTACGGCCAGTACGAAAAGCAACTGGTACAGTTTGGAACTAGTACAGGACGGTATCACTTGAGCGGGGGCACGCATGGCGGCCGATGGAGCGCAGCTGTGGTCGTTGAACCAGCGGCTGCTGAGCGTCGTGATGGACGCCTGCACGCAGGAGCTGGCCGAACTGGGTCTGGAGACCAAGGAGTTCTTCGTCCTGGCCGAGGCGGAGACATCGCCGTATCCGGCCGAGATCGCCGCCGCGCTGCTGCTGCCCAAGGCGAGCGTGACGGTCTACGTCCGCAACCTCGTCGCCAAGGGGTTCATCCGCCGCGAGATCGACGACGCGGACCTGCGGCGCCACCGGCTCGTACTGACCGCTGACGGTGTGCGGGCGCGGGATCGGGCACTTGCGGCCCTCGCCGCGGAGTACGACCGCAGGCTGGCGAGGATCACTCCGCGCGACCGCACCGAACTGCAGCGCATCTTGCAGGAGATGCTCGCCCCGCCCGCATGAGGCCGCGATCGCGGCGGCTGGGCCGGAGGACGGCTCAGGAGCCGGACGGCTCGATCTCGCCCGCGAAGACGATGACCTGGTCGATGAGGCTGCGCCGCAGATGGACGACGTCTGTTCCCGCCAGGCGGGGACCCCCGTGCGGCGTGGTGAAGACCCACCGGTAGCGGGCCCACTCACCCGGCATGTCCACCGCCGAACAGCGCACCATCGTGCCCGCCCCCGCCGGGTGGCGCCGTAGGTCCAGCACGAACTGCTCGACCGCCTCGATCCCCTCACTGCGGCCCAACGGCCCCCAGAAGACCACGTCCGAGGTGAGGGCCTGGGAGAGCAGCGACGTCACATGGCTGTCCTTCGACGTGTTGAAAGCGGAGAGGAACGTGTCTATCGCCGATCGCGCGGTCTCTTCCTGCATGTACCAGTCATACCAGCCGCTTCGCGGAACGGGCCTGCCGGCAGATCCCGGCTCCGCGGCCCCGGCGGACATCCAAGGCCGAACTCCGCCAGGCACAGGTTGCGTTCACCCGGTGGCCACCGTCGCACAACCCCGCGTACGCCTCGTGAGTCACACCCCCGGAAGATCTGCTTTCTCATTGCCCCCTTCGACCACGGGAGTTCCACCGTGCGCGTACGTATCCTGGCCGCCACCGCCGCCGTAGCGGCCCTCACCTCCGCGGGTCTGACCCTGCCGCTGGCCGGCAGCGCCGCCGCGGCGGTCACGACTCCGCGGTTCGACTTCAACGGCGACGGCTACGCGGACATCGCGGTCGGCATGCCCAACGCCACGGTCAACGGCAAGGCCAAGGCCGGCTACGTCAGTGTGATCTTCGGCGGCCCGCAGAGCCCGAGCCAGTCCACCGGCGTCATCAGCCAGGCCGAGGCCGGTATACCCGGCACGCCCGAGGCAGGCGACCGCTTCGGCTCTGCCGTGGCCACCGTCGACGTGGACGGCGACGGCACATCCGAGCTCGTCGTCGGTGCGAGCGGCGAGTCGCTGACGTCCGAGCAGCTCCAGGACGAGGGCACCATCACGGTCCTGGACGGCTCGGAGTGGAACGTCAAGGGCACCACCGTGGCCAGGGGCGCGTCCGAGTTCAGCAAGATCGGCAGCACCATCGCCACCGGCGACTACGACGGCGACGGCGACACCGACCTCGCGTACGGCGCGGGCGGCGAGGAGGCCGGCTCGCTCATGTTCCGCCCGGGCCCGCTCACCGCCGACCCGGTGACCCCCACCACCCTGCGCCACTACGGCATGAGCGGCCGGACCCAGGACCTGGTCACCGGTGACTTCGACGGCGACGGCCGGGACGACCTCGCCACCACGTGGAATGCCATGGAGGACGCGGGCACCTTCATCACCCGTTGGGACGACGAGGGCAAGCCCGCCCGGTGGTGGTCCACCTCCGACCGCGGCAGCGCGCTCGCCGCCGCCGACTTCGACCGGGACGGCACGGACGACCTCGCGGTCGGCAACGTACTGCCCAATTTCGAGACGGATTTCACGTATTGCAAGGACCGGCTCGGCGGCGCGGTGTTGCTGCTCAAGGGCTCGAAGAGCGCGGACTTCGGTACCGAGAACGAGTGCGTCACGCAGGACAGTCCGGAGGTGGGCGGAGCCGCCGAGGCGGGCGACGACTTCGGCGCCGCGCTGTCCGCCGGCGATCTGAACGGCGACAGCCGTCCGGAACTGGTGGTCGGTGTTCCGGGCGAGGACGTCGGCAGCGTGAAGGACGCGGGCGGATACGTCACCCTGAACAACACGGAGCAGGGCCTGTACGGCGGTCTGGCCCGCAGCCAGAGCACCGCGAACATGCCCGGCACGGCCGAGGCCGGCGACCGCTTCGGCGCCCGGGTGGCCGTCGGCGACTACAACCGCGACGGGCTGGGCCACACCGCCGTCAGCGCCCCCGGCGAGAACGCCGGCGAGCCCCGCTCGGGCGGCGTCTGGTTCGCGCCGGGCAGCACCGAGGAGACCC
>NZ_JBNNJZ010000415.1:0-7215 GCF_050270335.1 Streptomyces sp. NPDC059900 | reverse complement strand
GGTGAGTGGTCGAGTAAACACTTGGCGATCGCGGTGCTGCGTCCTGTCGTTCCCACGATCAGTACGGTGCGTCCGCTGCGGCGGAGCACCTGTACCGGATTGAATTCCGGACAGATGCGGTGCACCGAGGCGATCGCGGTGCGCAGTTGCGCCCCCTGGGGGCCTGACAAGTCGAGTCTCCCGCTGAGCGGTTGCGTGCCGGGCCCCGGAACGCGTCGCGTTCGGCCGGCGCCGAGCGACCCGGCCGCGGGGCGCGCGGGCTCCAGATACGGGCCGCTGCCCGGCTGTCGGCTGTGCAGCGGCCGGGGCGGGGCGGACACGGAGGACGATGCTGTGTACATGGGCGATACAGATCCCTTCGTGTGCCAGCGAATTGCGGCGCCTCCCGCCCCGGCCCCCTTTTGGGAGCACCCTGGGGAATGTCCCGCGTTGGGGCCGGGTCGGGGTGGCGCTTTCCTACCTGACACCCGGCGTCCCGTGGCACACCACGTAGCGCACCCTGGCGAACCCTGGCGAATAGTCGCCCAGCAACTGACAGAGGGTTACTGTCAACTCAGCCGAGAACCTGGGGGCTTGACGTGAACGGACAACCCAACACCCGACTGTCGGACCTGTTCGGCCTGGCGGGCTGGTCCAAGGGGGAACTCGCGAGACTGGTGAACCGGCAGGCGGCGGCCATGGGCCATCCGCAGCTGGCCACCGACACTTCGCGGGTCCGGCGCTGGATCGACATGGGGGAAATCCCCCGCGATCCCGTGCCCAGGGTTCTGGCGGCTCTGTTCACCGAGCGTCTCGGCCGTGTCGTGACCATTGAGGATCTTGGTCTGGTCCGGCACGGGCGCGTGGGGAAACGGCGTGGCGACGGGAGTGCGGAGCACCCCGACGGCATGCCGTGGGCGCCCGAACGGACAGCCGCGGTCCTCACCGAATTCACGGGAATGGACCTCATGCTCAACCGACGCGGCTTGGTGGGCGCGGGTGCCGCGCTCGCCGCCGGCTCCGCACTGACCGGCGCCATGCACGACTGGCTGCACACCGACCCGGCCCTTGCTGCCGACGCTCCCCGTTCCAATCATCCCCTGCACGCCGACCCCGCTGGGTTCGACCGCTATGAGGCCGCCCCCATCGGGTCGCAGGAGATCGAGGAACTGGAGACCTCCGTCGAGGTCTTCAGGGCCTGGGACGCGTCCCGCGGGGGCGGGCTGCAGCGCAAGGCTGTGGTGGGACAGCTCAACGAAGTGGGCGGCATGCTCGCCTACCGACACCCCGACCATCTCCAGCGCCGCCTGTGGGGCGTCGCTGCCAATCTCGCCGTCCTCGCGGGCTGGATGTCGCACGACGTCGGCCTGGAGCCCACGGCACAGAAGTACTTCGTGATCGCCGCACACGCGGCCCGCGAGGGCGGCGACCGGCCGCGCGCCGGCGAGGCCCTGTCGCGGGCGGCGCGCCAGATGGTGCATCTGGGGCGGCCCGACGACGCCCTCGACCTGATGAAGCTCGCCAAGTCGGGCTCGGGCGAGGAGGTCCTGCCCCGCACGCAGGCCATGCTCTACACCATCGAGGCCTGGGCGCAGGCGTCGATGGGCAAGGGCCAGGCGATGCGCCGTACCCTTGGCATCGCGGAGGACCTGTTCGTCTCCGACAAGGGCGATGTGCCGCCGCCCAGCTGGATGCAGATGTTCGACGAGGCGGACATGCACGGCATGCAGGCCCTGGCCTACCGCACCCTCGCCGATCATGACGCGTCCGCGGCCAACACCGCCCAGCGTCATGCGCGGGAGGCGATCGAGCTGCGGTCCAAGGGCCGCGACCGTTCGCAGATCTTCGACTACATCTCGCTGGCCTCGGCCTGCTTCATCGGCGACGACCCGGAACAGGCCGATCGCTACGCACGCCTTGCGCTGGTCTCGATGGGGGCGAACTCCTCGCACCGCACCTGGGACCGGCTGCGCGAGATGTACCGCCTGACGGCGCAGTACTCGGGCTATCCGAAGATCCAGGACCTGCGTGAGGAGATCAAGCTGGCCCTGCCCAAGGCGGGGGCCAAGTCCGGAGGTGGCAGCCGGGTCAAGGCCTAGAGCCGTCCAGGCATAGAGCCGGGGCCCGGCACGGCCCGGGCGCGGATCAGAAGTTGATCCGCGCTATCAACAGGCAGGCGTCGTCCTCGCGCGGGGCCACGCCGAACTCTTCGACGACCGTACGCACACAGTCCTGCGCACCCCGCGTGTCCGTGAAGCGTGGCGCGAGCGCGAGCAGCCGGCTCGTGGCCGCGTCCCTGGCGCGCCGGGGGACAAGCCCGTCGGTGTGCAGCAGCAACAGGTCGCCTGGTTCGAGGTGCTCTTCGGCCTGCTCGTACGTGGCTCCAGAGGTCGCCCCGAGGATCACTCCGCCCGGCGGCATCAGCGCGCGCCCCGTCCCGTCGCGGAACAGCAGCGGGGCGGGGTGTCCCGCCTGCGCCCAGGTGAGGGTGCGGGTGGCGGGGGTGTACTGGCAGCAGACGGCGCTGCCGAGGGCGGGTTGTGTGGTGGTGTCCAGTAACTGGTTGAGCCAGCCCATCAGTTGGCCCGGCTGTACTCCGGCGACCGCCATGCCGCGTACCGCGCCGAGGAGCATCGCCATGCCCGACGTGACGGTGACGCCGTGCCCCGTGAGGTCGCCGACGCTGAGGAGGAACTGGCCGTCGGGCAGCTCCATGGCGTCGTACCAGTCGCCGCCGATCAGTGTGCTCGTCGAGGAAGGGAGGTAGTGCGCGGCGAGATCGAGCGCGGTGGGTCCGCTGTGCGGGAACCGCAGGGAGCCGCGCCACGGCGGCAGCACGGCCTCCTGCAGTTCGACCGCGAGCCGGTGCTCTGTCTGCGCGATGTGCCGCTGGCGCTGCAACGAGTCACGGGTCTCGCGCACCACTCGCTGGCTGCGGCGCAGCTCGCTGACGTCCCGCAGCACCGCCCACATCGAGGCGGTGCTTCCGTCAGCGGCGAGCACGGGCTCGCCCATCATGTGCACCTGTCGTACGCCGCCGTCGGGGCGCACGATACGGAACTCGCCGTCGATCGGCTTACCGTCGATCAGGCAGTCCGTGACCATGGCCGTCAGCATCGGCTGGTCGTCGACATGCACCAGGGAGGGCAGTTCGTCGAGGGAGAGCGGGGGAGCCGCCGGATCCCGCCCGAGGATCTGGTAAAGCTCGCCGGACCAACTGGCCTCGTCGTTGAGGAGGTTCCACTCCGCGCTGCCGACCCGGCTGAGCAGTGAGCCGCGCTGCGGGTCGAGCGGTGCGGGCACGGCCGGAGCGGTGGGCTCCACGGCCGGTTGCACGGGTCCGTCGCGTAACTGCGCGAGGTGGTCGTCCAGGTCGTTGAGCTGGTGGACCGCCAGGTCGCACAGGGCGCGCTGCCAGCGTCCCTGCGGGTCGCCGCGGTCGGTCCCGGCGTCCCGGCGCACGGCGTCGACCTGGCCGCGGAGCCGGCGCGTCTGCGTGATCAGCGCTTCGACCGAGCCGCGCTCGGGCGGCTGGGCGGAAGGGCGGTCCGCGAAGACATGGGACGGCATGAGGTGCTCCGTTGAGGATGCGGTGCGACCAAACGGGCGGGATGGACCGCTAATGACTTTCGCACAGCCGGGGGTGGCTCGTAAGGGATTTGGCAACACACGACGGGGTCTTGCTTCTGGCATATGTCTATGTCCTTCGGAGCAGTACGTTCCGGAAGAACCGTCCCGATCACCCCCGCAAGTAGCGGATCACCGCCAGAACGCGGCGGTTGTGGTCATGTGACGCGGGCAGCCCGAGCTTGTCGAAGACGGCGGCGACATGCTTCTCGACGGTGCCCGCGGAGACGACGAGGCTCTGCGCGATCGCCGCGTTGGACCGGCCCTCGGCCATCAGCGAAAGGACCTCCCGCTCGCGGTCGGTGAGGGGCGCGAGCTCCTGCGCACGGCGACCGGCCCCGGCCAGCTGCGTGACGACCTCTGGATCGAGCGCGGTACCGCCCGCCGCCACCCGCTCCAGGGCATCGGTGAACTCCGCGATGTTCGCGACCCGGTCCTTGAGGAGATATCCCACGCCAGCCGAACCGGCCGCGAGCAGCCGCGTGGCGTACTTCGTCTCCACGTACTGGGAGAAGAGCAGCACGCCCGTGCCCGGGTGGTCGCGGCGGATGTCGATGGCCGCGCGCAGCCCCTCGTCCGTGTGCGTCGGCGGCATCCGGATGTCGGTCACCGTGACGTCCGGGCGGTGCTCGGCGACCGCGGCGCGCAGGGCGTCCGCGTCACTCACGGACGCACAGATCTCATGCCCGCGCTCCACGAGCATCTGGCCCAGCAACTCCCGCAGTACCGCGGCATCCTCAGCGATCACGACGCGCATGGCGGCATGCTCTCACGCGTGCAGCGGCAGCTCGACGGTGACCGTCGTCGGCCCGCCCTCGGGACTGTCGACATTCATCCTCCCGTCCACCGTCCGTACGCGTTGCACGAGTCCGGTCAGCCCGCTTCCCGCACCGGGGTCCGCGCCACCGTGCCCGTCGTCGCCTACCTGGAGGAATAGCCGGCCCTCCAGCTGCGCCACCGTGATCGCGGCCCGCCCGGCACCGCTGTGCTTGATGACGTTCGCGAGCAGTTCCGCCGCGCAGAAGTACGCGATGGTCTCGATCGCCGGAGTCGGACGCTCCGTCATGTCCGTCACCAGGTCGACCGGGATGCTGCTGCGCGCGGTGAGCGTGGCGAGCGCGTCCGGCAGGCCGTCGTCCAGGACCGGAGGATGGATGCCGCGGGCCAGATCACGCAGTTCGGTGAGGGCCAGGGTGGCGTTGTGGTGCGCTCCGTCGACGAGTTGACGGAGCCGGGCGACGTCCAGCGGCTCGGGTCGCCTGTCGCCGTCCGTGTTCTCGCTGTCGTTGAGCCGCTGCCTGATCATGTCGAGGCTCATCGCCACCGCGACGAGCCGGACCTGGGCCCCGTCGTGCAGATCACGCTCGACGCGCCGGAGCAGCGCCACCGAGTCGTCCACCGCGAGCGCGCGCGTCTCCTCCAAGTCGCGTACACGGTCGGCCAGATGGCCCGGTCCGAGCAGGCCGCCGATCAGCCGGCGGTCGGTCCCGGTCACCAGACGGGTCACCCAGGGCGCGCACAGCAGGGTGCACGCCCCGATGGCGACCGCGAGGAACGTACCGGCGAACGTGTCCGCGTCCAGGCCGCCGAAGGGGACGGGCGTGAGCACCGGCATGCCCTCACCGGACCCCGGCTCCGGCCGCTGCCCGAACACCGCCCACCGCAGCGGCGCCGTGAGATTGATCAGCCCCGTGATCCACCAGAGGACGGCATACGCCCCCAGACAGCCGACCGGCAGCTTCGCCAGGACGTAGACCGCCGAGCGCCAGCCGGCCCCGTCCCGCAGCCGGGCGTCGAGGCGGCTGACGAACCCGCCGTCCGGACGCAGCGGAGGGGGCGCGGGCGTCTCGTCCCCCAGAAGCCGGGCGGCCAGGCTTCGGTGGGCGGCGCCAAGGGCGCGGGCCAGCCGGAGCCCCGAGATGAACAGCAGCGCGCCGAGCACGGCGAACACCACCGACACGGTGAAGCCCGCGCCCAGAGCGAGGGCCACTGCCAAAAGCACGCCGCCCGCGAGCCCCAGCGGGAACCCGATCAAGCAGTATGCGGCCTCGGCCCACGCCCGCCGGGTGAACGGGGCACGCCCCACGGCCCGTGCGACAGCGCGCGCCCCGGGCCGGGCGGTCGGCGTCCCGGCGTGCTCCGGCTTGCGGGCGGTGGCGGTGGCGCCTGCGCCGGATGGGGAGGGGGAGGCGCCGTCCTTCGGGCGTGTGACGTGCATGGCGTCCAGTGTCCTGTCTGTGTGCGGTCCTGTCCTTCCGATGGCCTCGCTGTGCGGTCAGGCGTCACGGCGGGCCAGCGTGCGCCATCCCGAGCCGAGGGCGAGAGCGGCGTACAGACACATCACGGCGAAGCCGGCCCAGGGGGAGAGGACATCGGCGACGGGCTTGGAGACGGCCAGGGAGTTACCCGCGATGATGGTCGGGAAGAACTGCGCGACCGTGGTCCCCGAAGCCCCGCCGATGATCGCGGGCAGCACGAAGGTGATGGCCACGAGGGCGCCGATCGCGCTGGCCGTGTGCCGGGTGACCGCGCCTATGCCGATGCCCATGAGAGCGATCAGCCCCAGATAGGTCCCCGAGAGCAGGAGCGCCCGCAGCACCCCGGGATCACCGATTCCGGGCGCGGGCACCCCTTCGCCCAGAGCCGACCTGCCGGCGAAGAAGGTCACGAAGGTGACCGCGAGGCCCACCGCCAGCGAGATCCCGCCGTACACGGAAGCCTTCGCGGCAAGGACCAGGCGGCGGTCGGGAATGGCCGCCAGGGTGGAGCGGATCGTCCCCGAGGAATACTCGCCGGTGACGACGAGCACGCCGAGCACGCCGATCAGAAGCTGCCCGACGGCCACTCCGGCCAGGACGTTGTTCGTGGGGTCGAAGGCAGCCGCCTTGTCGGCGCTGGGCGCCTTCGTGTTCGCCATCGTCACGATGCCGATGGCCACCATGGCGACCACCACGAGCAGCAGCGCCCACAGCGTGGAGCGCAGACTGCGCAGCTTGATCCACTCCATGCGGGTGGCGTTGCCGAAGCCGTGGCGACCGGTCGGGGCGCGGCGGGTGTGCGGCGGCCCGGCGTATACGGGACTGGTCATCATGCGGCTCCTCGTGCGGTTCGTGGCGTGAGGCCTCGGTATTCGGCGTCGGCTTCCGTCAGTGCGAAGAACGCCTCCTCCAGGGAGCGGCCCCGCGCGGTGAGCTCCCGCACCGAGGTGTCGGCCAGGAGGCGGCCGTGGCCTATGACCACCAAGCGGTCGGCGGTGAGCGCCATTTCGCTGATCAGGTGACTCGACAGGAGCACCGTGCGCCCCTCTGCGGCGAGGGACTGCATCAGGTCCCTGATCCAGCGCACTCCCTCCGGATCGAGGCCGTTGACCGGCTCGTCGAGGAGCAGCACTCCCGGATCGCCGAGCAACGCGCCCGCTATACCCAGGCGTTGTGCCATCCCCAACGAGAATGTGCCGGCCCGCCGCCCCGCGACCGAGGTGAGCCCGACGACGTCAAGGACCTCGTCGACCCGTGAACGCGCGATACCGCCCGCGGCGGCCAGCGCCGCCAGATGGGAGGCCGCGGTGCGTCCCGGATGGAACGTACGCGCCTCGAGCAGTGCCCCCAC
>NZ_JBNNJZ010000414.1:0-7242 GCF_050270335.1 Streptomyces sp. NPDC059900 | reverse complement strand
GGTCTGTGCTGCCTCCTCGGGGATCTGCTCCGGCGCACGGGCCGGACGGAGGCTGCCCTGGACGCCTACCGCACCGGCCTCGCCCACCGGACCACCCCGGGCACGACGACGCTGGGGCCCGCGCCCGCGCCGCCGCCGATGTGAGGGGGCCGGTGACCGGTGTGAGAGGGCCGGTGACCTGGTCACCGGGCCGAGTGCGGAAGTCCTAATTCCGTTCGACTGGGCGATTGTCCGGCTTTTGTCACGGTGCCGTGCGCTCACGCAACTGATGTCATCTCATGTCCCTCCGCCTGCTAAAAATACGGGCGGCACAGGGACGAAGACCTCCTTGTGAGAACGCAGCGCACCATGTCGAAAGTTGGCCCGTGAGGGCCGCAGGGGGAAAGGCAGCAGCCTGATGAAGCACGCACGTATGACCACCGCAGTACTGGCCACCGCAGGGGCGCTCACCGCCGCCCAGCTGGGCCTCGCCGGCTCCGCTTCCGCCGCGGACGGGCCGAAGGCGCCCAAGGCGTCGACCGCATCGGCGCAGAGCTCCGGCTGCCCGATCGACATCGTCTACACGTCCCGCTTCCACATCGGCTCGGGCGGCTGGGTGAAGTGCGACGGCCTCTACTTCGGCCTCAAGAACAAGAGCACCAAGACCTTCAAGAAGGTCACCTTCACCGTCAGCAACGTCAAGAACGTCCGCTTCGGCACGGCGAGGGCGAAGGGCGGCAAGGTCACGCACAAGACCTCGAAGACCGTCTCCGTCTACGACAAGAGCCTGGCGGGCAAGGCCAGCCTCGGTGTCCGGGTCGAGTCGCGGCTGCTGAGCACCAGGTCCTACAAGGTGAAGTTCAAGGTCCACGGCAACGGCTGGAACTGCGCCGTGAACCAGGGCACCTGGGGCGCCTGACCCTCGCGCCTCGCACGACCACGCCTCCGGGCCCGGATTCTTCCGGGCCCGGAGGCACGCTTGTTCCCGGCATGGGCCGCGCCCTCCGGTTAGCCTCGGGGCATGGTGCGGAGCGAAGCGAAAGACGTGGCCGGATATCTGGCCGAGGTGCCCGAGGGCCGCAGGGACGCCCTGACCCGGCTGCGGGAGCTGTGCCGCACGGAACTACAGGGCTTCGACGAGGTCATGGCCTACGGGATGCCCGCGTACGAGCGGGACGGCACCGCCGAGATCGCCTTCGCCGCCCAGAAGCAGTACATCTCCTTCTACCTGCTGCGCGACGACATCGGCGAGGCCTTCGAAGACCGCCTGGCCGGGCAGGACATGGGCAAGGGCTGCCTGCGCTTCCGCAAGCCGGAGGCCATCGACTTCGATCTGGTACGCGATCTGCTCAGGGCCACCGCGGCCCGGCCCGGCACGGCCTGCTGATGCCCCGCGGCAAGAAGAAGCCCCGGCGCCTGGTCGTCGACGGGCAGGTCTTTCTCTGGTCCGTGGGTCATACCCACCGCGTACCGGTCGACGGAGGGTTCGAGGACTGCTGCGAGGTCCTCTCGATCCGGCTGTCCGGGGCGCGCGGGCAGTTGCGCATCCTCTTCCGGGAGGGCGCGGGCAGGCTCGTCCCAGATGGCTTCCTCCACTCCGGGGCGGTCGGCACCGTGGAGGGCAGTCGCTTTCTGAACCTCCACGAGCCCGGCACCGCACGGGCCCTGCTCGACGCCGCGACGGCCCTGGGTTGGTGTCCCGATGAGCCCGTGGTGCGGGAGACGGACGGCTGGGAGCTGTTCGAAGCCGTGCCCAGCCGCCATCAGTAGCGTCCGCGCCGTAGGCTGATCGGATTCGGGTCAGCACACATCAGTACGACGTCGGGAGCAGTCAGGTGGACGAGGCAGCGCAAGCGGAGCTCGGTGCCGGTAAGTATCTGCTGGTCACCAGTTACCGCAAGAGCGGCACCCCGGTGCCGAGCCCCGTCTGGGTCGTCGAGGACGGCGCGGCGCTCGGTGTCTGGACGGCAGCGGACTCCTGGAAGGTCAAGCGGATCCGCAACCGCGCCGACGTTCTGATCGGCCCCTGTGACCTGCGGGGCAACCCGACCGGCGAGCAGATCCCCGCCACCGCCGAGATCTGCGACCCGCAGACGACGGCGCGCTATCGCACCCTCATCGCGCGCAAGTACGGCCTGGTCGGCCGCCTCACCCTGTTCGGCAGCAAGCTCCGGCGCGGCACCGGCGGGACGGTGGGCATCCGCATCACCCCGACGGCCGGGTGACGCCCCCGCGTCACGTCATGCTCGGCTCGGCGGTCATCTCCTGCCGGAAGGCGATGACCCCGTCCCGTGCGCCCCGCAGCCCGATGCGCGCGAAGTCCGCCTCCAGCTCGGCCAGTTCGGCCAGCGTCTCGCTCCGGTCGCGGCCCAGGCGGGCGCGCGACTTGGCCAGGCCGAGCCGGGACAGGGCCACACCGCGCGGCTCCCGCATGTCGCCGAACTCCTCCAGGGCGACGGCGTACATCTCGCGCGCCGCCTCGTAACGCCCGTCCCGGTAAAGGACGTTGCCGCGCATCTTGTGGTTGTAGGCGAGCGCACTGGCCAGGTCCATGGCCCGGCAGACGACCTCCGCCTCGGAGAGCAGCGCGAGTGCCTGCTCCGCCTCGCCCCGCAGCGAGCGGACGTCGGCGACCCCGCGCAGCGACCAGGCACGCCCCCGTGCGTCCTGCGCGTCGGTCGCGATCCGGACGCACTCCTCGAACAGCTCGAGTGCCTCGGTGTAGTCGCCGGTGTTGCGCCGCATCTGGGCGATGCCGGACATCGCCCACACCATGTGCCGCGCTTCTCCGTGCTTGCGCCCCTGTTCGAGCAGCTGCTCGTGGAGTGCGGCCACTGCCGCGTAGTCCCCCTGGATGCGCCCGGTCTCGGCAAGACCGGCGAGCGCGTAGCCGTGCGCGAGCCGTTCCCCGCTGTCGGCGGCCAGCTCCACTCCCCAGGAGAGCAGCCGCCGGGCGAGCCGCAGCTGCCCGCACTGGCGGGCGAGCGTACCGCCGCTCCACAGCGCCCAGGCCATGGCGCCCGCTTCCCCCGCTACGCGTGCGCTGCGATAGCTCTGCCGCCAGGCGGTGCCCGCGTCGTCCACGTGGCCGAGCCGCCGGTTGGCCTCGGCCAGGGCGAGCGCGGCCCGCGCCCTCTCCAGTGCGGTGTCCGCCTCGGAAAGGGCGCGGCCCGCCGCCGTCTGCACCTCCTCATAGGAGGAGTTCACCCCGAGTGCCGCACCCAACTCGCCCTGGTATTCGGGCGCGAATGCCTTGCCGTGCATAGATCCATGACCTCTCGATCAACTCCGTACGCCGGTCTCCGTACGTTGATCAAGAAGTTACGAGCGGGGCGGGGTGCGGCGAATCCCTCCGCGTATGGGTCATTCCGTACGACTCAAGGGCTACGGACGAGTCCATGGTCATCATCGGGATGTACGGGGAGGGAGAGCCGCCGGGCGACTGTCAGCTGCCTTCCGGGGAGGCGGAGCCCGCGGTCGCCGCCTGGAGCGCCGTGATGCACGCGGCGATCGACTGCTGGAGATCCTCCAGGCGGCGCACCATGTCGTCCTCGTAGAAGTCGGCGTCATCGGCGTCGTCGAAGGTCAGCTCCTCGAAGACCTTCGTCGCCTTCTGCAGGCTGCTGTAGAACTTCGCGCGCCGCTCCTGCACCCGCAGCTGCGGATCGCTCTGGACGGTCTGGGCGACCAGGTCCTTCACGGTGTCGTACGCCTCGCGGGCCCACTCGCCGGAGTCCTCGCCCTCCTCCAGCTCGTCGATGAGGGACAGATGCCGCTCGGCCTCCTCCTTCAGCTCCGCGGGAGCGTCGATGAGCTGGCCCGCGGGCGTCTTGACCTGCCCCTTGTCGACGATCTGGCGGACGTAGTCGACGCGGTCGCCCGCCTTGGCCTCGGCCGCGACGGCCTTCTTGAGGTCGTCGGTGCGCACGATGTCGCGCACGAGCCCGGTGCGCAGCGCCGGGTCCTCGTCGAGCCGGTCCATCAGCGCGCGCCGCGCCGCCTCGGCCGTGCCGGGATCGGCGAGGATCGCGGCCCGCAGCGCGGTGGGGTTCTCGGCGACCTCAAGGGCCTTGGTCGGGCGGATGCCCTCGGCCTCGGCGGCTTCCGTGATGGCGGTGCCGCGCGGGGTGAGGGCGCTGGAGCGCGACGCGTAGTACGTCAGCCAGACGTCGGAGTCGGGCAGTTCGATGTCCTCGCCGGGCGTCAGGGCCTCGAAGTGGGGCACAAGACCGTCGTCGGCGGCCTTGTCCCACGCCTTGTAGTACCGCATGACGCGCTCGGCCGAGCAGCCGGCCAGCTCGCTGAACTCCTTTGCCGAGACCTTCGGCGTCTCCTCGGCGCCCTGCCCGCCGGGGCGCACACTGCGCGCGACCATCAGGGCGAAGGTCCAGCCGCCGGTCCGTGCGTAGGCGCCGAAGTCGCGGGCGTCGCGGGCCACCGGCTCGGGCACGCCGTCCGACGGGACCGGCGCGGGAGCGTCGGATGCGACGGCGTCCGAGGAGGCAGCGGCGTCCGAGGAGACCGCCGAGGGGGCATCCGGGGTGGCCTCGGACGGGGCGGCGGCCTCGGGCGAGTCGGCGGCTTCAGACGGCGCGGTGGCAAGAGTCACGAAGGTTCTCCTGGATGGTGATGACAAGTATCTGAGAGCTGACTCGACACCTTATCTCTCCTATTGAGGTGATATGAGGGCGAGTTGTTCTGCGGTGAACAGGTGCCCCACGGTACGGAGGTGAAGCCTCCGGTGATCAAGGGCGCGATGTGGGGCCTACACATCCTGACCACATCTCCTCCCGGAGGATGACCCGGCGCGCGCGGCAGTACAGCGCCCGTGGGTTCAGAGTCCGGCTCTGAGTCTGACTTCCGGGGCGGCGGGGCCCCGGACTATGGAAAGGAAATCTGCTGACCGCCCTGACGTGCGCTGATCGTGCCGCGGGGGGTGTCACCCTGCCTGCCGAAACCGACGGGAGCCCCTTCGCCGTGGCTACGTTCCTCTACAAACTGGGCCGCCTCGCCTTCCGGCGACGCCGCTATGTGGCACTGATGTGGGTGGTGCTGCTGGCCGGCGTCGGCTTCTCCGCGTCGGCCGCGCCCGCACCGCCCGAAGACTCCTTCTCCATGCCGGGGACGGAGTCGCAGAAGGCCTTCGACCTCCTCGACGAGAAGTTCCCCGCGGCCAGCGCCGAGGGCGCCACGGCCCGCGTCGTCATCCGCGCCCCCGAGGGCGACAAGCTGACCGAGTCCGGCCCCAAGGCCGACGTCGAGAAGCTGGTCAAGACCCTGGGCACGGGCTCGCAGGTCGCCGAGGTCGCCGACCCCTTCAAGGCCAAGGCCGTCAGCAAGGACGGCACCACCGCGTACGCGTCCGTCACGTACAAGGTCGCCGCCCAGGAGCTGACCGACAAGTCCCGTGACGCGCTGACCAAGGCCACCGACGACACCCGCAAGGACGGCTACACCGTCGAGACCGGCGGCGACGCCGTCATGGCCGAGCAGGAGATGGGCGGCTCCGCCGAACTCATCGGCATCGCGGTCTCCGCGGTCGTCCTGATCATCACCTTCGGTTCGATGGTCGCCGCGGGCATGCCGCTCCTGACGGCCATCATCGGCGTGGGCATCGGCGTCTCGGGCATCGCGGCACTCGGCAGCGTCCTCGACCTCTCCGCCACGACCTCCACGCTCGCGATGATGATCGGCCTCGCCGTCGGCATCGACTACGCCCTGTTCATCGTCTCCCGCTACCGGGCGGAGATCGCCGAGGGCCGGGAACCGGAAGAGGCGGCGGGACGCGCCACCGGCACCGCTGGATCCGCCGTCGTGTTCGCCGGACTCACCGTCATCGTCGCGCTCTCGGGCCTGGCGATCGTCAACATCCCGATCCTCACCAAGATGGGCCTGGCCGCGGCCGGCACGGTCGCGATAGCCGTGCTCATCGCCCTCACCATGATCCCCGCGCTGCTCGGCTTCGCGGGCAAGAAGGTGCTGCGCCGCAAGGACCGCAAGAAGCCCGTCAGCGAGCTGCGGGACGCGAACGCCAAGCCGAAGCTGGGCACTCGCTGGGCACGCTTCGTGCTGCGCCGCCCGGTACCGGTCCTGCTGCTCGCCGTGGTGGGCCTGGGCGCAATCGCCGTGCCGGCCACCAGCCTGGAGCTCGGCCTGCCCGACGAGGGCACCTCGGCGCCGGACACCACGCAGCGCAAGGCGTACGACATGCTGTCCGAGTCCTTCGGTGCCGGCTTCAACGGCCCGCTGATGGTCACCGTCGACACCGACAAGGACAAGGGCGCCGCCGCCGCGGCCGGCACGGTCGGCAAGGAGATCGCCAAGATCGACGGCGTCGCCGCGGTCACCCCGGCCAACGGCAACAAGTCCGACGACACCGCGATCTTCAACGTCGTACCGGAGACCGGCCCGAGTGACCACAAGACCGAGGGCGTGGTCAAGGAGATCCGCTCCACGGTCGACGGTCTCGGCGACAAGACGGGCTCCGAGGTCCTGGTCACCGGCGCGACCGCCATGACCATCGACTTCTCGCAGACCCTGGACGACGCGCTCCTGCCCTACCTGGGACTTGTCGTCGGCCTGGCCTTCCTGCTCCTGATGCTGGTCTTCCGCTCGGTCCTCGTACCGCTCAAGGCGGCGCTCGGCTTCCTCCTGTCGGTGGCTGCCGCGCTCGGCGCGGTCGTCGCGGTCTTCCAGTGGGGCTGGCTGGCCGACATCGTCGGCGTGGACCAGCCGGGCCCGATCATGAGCATGATGCCGATCTTCATGATCGGCGTGGTCTTCGGTCTCGCCATGGACTACGAGGTCTTCCTCGTGACGCGCATGCGTGAGGCGTACGTCCACGGGGCGCGCCCCGGCGAGTCGGTCGTCACCGGCTTCACGCACGGCGGACGGGTCGTCGCGGCCGCGGCGGTCATCATGATCAGCGTCTTCTCCGGCTTCATCATGGAGAACGACGACATGATCAAGATGATGGGCTTCGGTTTGGCCGTCGCCGTCCTCTTCGACGCCTTCGTGGTCCGGATGGCGATCGTCCCCGCCGTGCTCGCCCTGCTCGGCAAGAAGGCGTGGTGGCTGCCGAAGTGGCTGGACCGCGCGCTGCCGAACGTCGACGTGGAGGGCGAGAAGCTGCACAGGCAGCTCGGCGACTTCCCGACGGCGCGCCAGGACGACCAGGACGGCCAAGGCCAGGACAGGGAGCTGGAGACCGTACGCGGCTGAGCCCCTGACCCGCTGTCAGGCATGACACGTCGGCCCGGTGAC
>NZ_JBNNJZ010000413.1:0-7295 GCF_050270335.1 Streptomyces sp. NPDC059900 | reverse complement strand
CCGGGCGCCGGGTGATCCCCGGGGGCGGGGCGGGCGCTCCGCGTTGCCCCGCCGCACAAGAGGGGCCGTCGTCACCTGCCGGCCGACTGTGGCTGGTCGCGCCGTTCCCCGCGCCCCTTGCGGGGCTCAGTGCTCTACGCCGTCCTCCAGCTTCGAGCCCCGGAGGAGGAACCACGCCGCAACCGCCGTGGCAAGGAGCACCGCCGCGCCCACGCCCGCGGCCACGCGCAGGCCGTCCACGAAGGCATCCTGGGCCGAGGCCAGGAGGGCGTGGGCCTCGTGCACCGGGAGGCTTCCCGAGGACTCCACCGCGCCGCCGAGTGATTCGTGCGCGGCCGATGCCACGTCCGGCGGGGTGCCCGCCGGGGCGGTGAAGCTCCGGTAGACGCCGGTCACGATGGAGCCGAGCAGGGCGATGCCGAGTGCCGCGCCCAGTTCGTACGCCGTCTCGGAGACCGCGGACGCGGAGCCCGCCTGCTCCTTGGGCACGCTGGAGAGGATGACGTCGGCGGTCACCGTGAACGAGAAGCCCGCGCCGACGCCGACCACCAGGAGCGAGGCCCCCAGCAGCGGATAGCCGGTGCTCTGGCTCAGCGTGGTGAGCGCCGCCAGGGCGATGCCCACCGCCGCGAGCCCGCCGGCCACCACCGCGCGGACGGAGAACCGCCGCGCGACCACGCCCGCGACCAGACCGGCGGCCACCGCGCCCACCGCGGCTGGCAGCTCGGCCAGGCCCGCCTCGAACGGCCGCCTGCCCTGGACCAGTTGCAGGAACTGGGAGAGGAAGAAGACCAGGCCGGAGAGCCCGAGCACCGTGAGGAGATCGGCGAGCACGGCCCCCGAGAACCCCCGGTTGCGGAAGAGCCGCATGTCCAGGAGGGGCGCCGTCAGCGTGAGCTGGCGTCGTACGAACCAGGTGAGCGCCGCCACGCCGAGCACGGCCGCCGCCCCGACGTCCCAGCTGATGCCGTGCGACGCGGCCTCCTTGATGGCGTACACGACGGCGATCATGCCGATGAGCGAGAGCACGACGCTGATCAGGTCCCAGGGGCCCGGCGCCGGGTTCTTCGACTCGGGCAGGAACTTGATGCCCACGAGGACCAGGACCGCCATCACGGGCAGGTTGATCAGGAAGACCGAGCCCCACCAGAAGTGTTCGAGCAGGAAGCCGCCGACGACCGGACCGACGGCGGCACCGGCCGACGCCATCGCGCCCCAGATGCCGACGGCGAGGCTGCGCTCGCGCGGGTCGTGGAAGATGTTGCGGATCAGCGCCAGCGTCGACGGCATCAGCGTCGCGCCCGCGACACCGAGCAGCGCGCGGGCCAGCATGAGCAGTTCGGGGCTGGTCGCGTAGGCGTTGAGCACGGAGACACCGCCGAAGGCGACGGCGCCTATCAGCAGGAGCTTCTTGCGGCCGATGCGGTCACCGAGGCTGCCCATGGAGACGAGCAGACCGGCGATGACGAACGAGTACACGTCGCCGATCCACAGCAGCTGCGTGCCGGTCGGCTTCAGGTCCTCGCTGATGTACGGCGTGGCCAGGCCGAGCACCGTCGCGTCCACGGCGACGAGCAGCACGGCCAGGACCAGCACGGCGAGCGCGAGCCAGCGGCCGGGGCTGCGCTCGACCTCCGCCGACGCGGTCCGCTGTTCGATGCTGGTCATGATTCCACTCTCCGTTGTGCGCCGCCGATCAGCAGCTCGGCGATCATGTGTGTGAAGTCCTTGGCGGCCACGCGGCCGTCCAGTACGGCCCAGGCGCCCGCGCCGATGAGTCCGTACAGCGCCTCGGTGAGCCAGACGGAGCTCAGGTCGATGCGGAACTCTCCGCTCTCCTGGCCGCGCCTGAAGAGCGCGCCGATGCTGTCGTCGAGCCGGGACCAGCCCTCGTTCTGCGGTTCGTTCTCGAAGAGCTGGTTCTCGGTGACCAGGAACGCGAGCAGCCCCGCGGCCGGCTGGATCTCCTTCACCAGGCGGCGCAGCGCCTGGCAGGCGCTGTCCTCGCCGAGCCTGGCCGCTTCCAGGGCGCTCTCGCACTCCTGGATGCCGAGCTCTTCCAGGGCGCGCACGAGGGCGTCGCGCCCGGCGAAGTGGCGGTGCAGGGTGGCGCGGCTGATGCCCGCCGCGCGCGCCACCTCGTCCATCGTGGCGGAGCCCTTGCGGGTGAGGAGCGCCGCGGCGCTGCGCAGCACCTGGTCTCGATCGACTGACATGAGACAACCATAGACCAGGTGAGACAAAAATGTCTCACGAGATACGTGTGACGGTCACCGGGAGGTGGTCCCGGAGGTTTCTCAGTGCCAGGGCAGCTGCCCGCGCCGCTCCCAGTACGCGCCCGGCTCCTCGGCGAGCGACGCGAGGCGATCCAGCTGCTCCGCGTCGAGGTCGACGGCCGCCGCGTGCAGGTTCGAGACGAGCTGCACCGAGGTGGCGGCGCCGGAGAGCACCACGCCCGCCCACGGCTGGCGCAGAACGAGGGCGAGGGCCACCGCGTCGCTGCCGAACCCGGTCGCCTCCGCGATCTCGCGCAGGGGCGCCGGGGCGTGCGGGTCCGCGAGCCTGCCGTTGGCCATGCCCTCCTTGACCAGGACGGTGAGCCCCGCGTCATGGGCCTCGGCGAGGGCGGGTCCCGCCGAGGTCTCCAGGGCGTTGTAGGTGGCCTGGACGGTGCGGAAGAGCGGCTCGCCGTCCACGGTCACCTCCAGGGCGGCGCGGATCGCGGCGGCCTGCTCCGGGCCGCTCACCGAGAGTCCGACGGTCACGCCGCCGGCGGCAAGGGCGGCGAGTTCGGCGTGCAGTTCCTTGTCGGTGAGCGCGGGGCTGCCGGGCGTCACCGAGTGGATCTGATACAGGTCGAGCCGCTCGCCGAGCAGTTCGGCGCTCTCCGCGCGCTGCCGGGCGTACGCGGCGAGGCTGTGGTCCTTGACCTCGTGCGGCGGCGGGGCGTCGGCGTTCCAGGCGGCGGTGTACGTGTAGCCCCACTTGCTGCCGACGACGACGTCGGTGATGTCGGGCCGCGCGTGCAGCCAGTCGGCGAGGAACTCCTCGGAGCGGCCGTAGGAGCGCGCCGCGTCGAGGTACCGGACGCCCGACGCGTAGGCGGCGTCGAGGAGTTCGAAGGTCCGCTCGCGCAGGGCCTCCACGCTGCGGGAGGGCGGCAGGTCGGCTTCGCGGCCCAGCGTGATGTAGCCGGGCCTGCCGACGGCGGCCAGGCCGAAGCCGATGTGGGCGGTGGGGGTCGTTGCTGTGGCCAGACGCGAGAAAGGCATCGCGGGCTCCGTTCGGTCGACTCCTTCGGCTCCTTGCGAAGACGACCAACGTAACCCGCGATGCCCGGGTCAACGCGGCACGCGCTGTCCCTGCGTCACTTGCGCGCCGCGGCCCACTCCTGCTGCACCGTCAGGTCGGCCTTGACCTCGGCGAGCTGGACGGCGACGGCCGAAGGGGCGGTGCCGCCGCGGCCGTTGCGGGAGGCCAGGGCGCCGGGGACGTTCAGGACGGTCCGCACCTCGGGGGTGAGGTGCTCGGAGATCTTGGCGAACTGCTCGTCCGTGAGCTCGTCGAGCTCGATGCCGTGCGCCTCGCACTCCTTGACGCACTCACCGGCGACCTCGTGCGCCACACGGAACGGCACGCCCTGCTTGACCAGCCACTCGGCGATGTCCGTGGCGAGCGAGAATCCGGCGGGGGCCAGCTCCTCCATGCGCTCGCGGTGCACGGTGAGCGTCGCCATCATGCCGGTGAAGGCGGGCAGCAGGACTTCGAGCTGGTCGCAGGAGTCGATGACCGGCTCCTTGTCCTCCTGGAGGTCGCGGTTGTACGCGAGCGGGAGCGCCTTGAGGGTCGCCATCAGGCCCGTGAGGTTGCCGATGAGGCGGCCCGACTTGCCGCGCGCCAGCTCGGCGATGTCCGGGTTCTTCTTCTGCGGCATGATCGACGAGCCGGTCGAGAAGGCGTCGTGGAGCGTGACGAAGGAGAACTCCTTCGTGTTCCACAGGATGATCTCCTCGGCGATCCGGGACAGGTTCACGCCGATCATCGCGGTGACGAAGGCGAACTCCGCCGCGAAGTCGCGCGACGCCGTCCCGTCGATGGAGTTGGCCGCCGAGCCGCGCTCGAAGCCGAGGTCCGCGGCGACGGCCTCCGGGTCCAGGCCCAGGCTGCTGCCGGCCAGTGCACCCGAGCCGTACGGCGACACGGCGGTGCGCTCGTCCCACTGCCGCAGGCGTTCGGCGTCCCGGGAGAGGGACTGGACGTGCGCGAGGACGTGGTGCGCGAAGAGCACCGGCTGGGCGTGCTGGAGGTGGGTGCGCCCCGGCATGGCGACGTCCGGGTGCGCCTCGGCCAGGCCGACGAGCGCGCCCTGGAGGTCGGCGATCAGGCCGCCGATGATCCGGGCGTGGTCCCGCAGGTACATCCGGAAGAGCGTCGCCACCTGGTCGTTGCGCGAGCGGCCCGCGCGCAGCTTGCCGCCGAGGTCCGCGCCGAGCCGCTCCAGGAGACCGCGCTCCAGGGCGGTGTGCACGTCCTCGTCCGCGATGGTGCCGGTGAACTCGCCCGAGGCCACGTCGGCCTCCAGGAGGTCGAGCCCGGCCAGCATGCGGGTCAGCTCGTCCTCGGTGAGGAGTCCCGCCTTGTGGAGCACGCGCGCGTGGGCGCGGGAACCGGCGATGTCGTACGGCGCGAGGCACCAGTCGAAGTGGACCGATGCCGACAGCTTGGCCAGTGCCTCCGCCGGACCGTCCGCGAACCGGCCGCCCCAGAGCCGCACGTCACCGCCGTTGTTGCTGCTCACTTCACGTACTCCCTTAGCCTTCATCCGCCGTCCTGCATGAGTATGCAGTCCTCCGTATGTTTCGTCAATCCGGTCCCGGTGCGGGCGGCCCGCGAGAAGTCGTTAGACGGGCGAACGACCAGGGCGGATAATCCCCGGACATGGGAAAGACCTACGAACGCATAGACGGCAGGCTCCGCTCGTTCATCGAGGCCCAGCCCGTCTTCTTCACCGCGACCGCGCCCCTCTCCGGCGACGGCACGATCAACCTCTCGCCCAAAGGTCTCACCGGCTCGTTCGCCGTCGTCGACGAACACACCGTGGCCTATCTCGACTTCGCGGGCAGCAACGCCGAGACGGTCGCGCATCTGCGCGAGAACGGCCGCATCACCCTGATGTGGTGCGCCTTCCAGGGCCCGCCGAACATCGTCCGGGTGCACGGCCGCGGCGAACCCGTCTTCCGCGACGACCCTCGCTGGGCGGAGCTGCTCGGACATTTCCCCGGCATCGACCCGACCCCGCACGGACTGCGCGCGATCATCGTCGTGACGGCCGAACTCGTCCGCGACACCTGCGGATACGGGGTGCCCTTCATGTCGTACGACGAGGACCGCGACCTGCACGCACGGCGCTTCGCCCGCGAGGACGACGCATCCCTGAGCGAGTACTTCACCAAGAAGGAGCACATCGCACGGAGCATCGACGGCCTGCCCGGGCTGCCGCTGCCCCTGCCTCCCAGTACGGTCTGAGCCATGCGCCCCCGTGCCGCCGCCCTCGCGTCCGCAGCCGCTCTCGTCCTGGCCGTCACCGGCACACTCGGCGCCGCGCCGCCCCGCGCGAGCCTGCCGCTGCCGGACCGCATGGCCGGCACGGGCGGCGGCACCCAGCTCATCACCGCCCGGGCCGCGCACACCGGCTCCACCACCGGCACGGTGACGTGGTGGGACCGCAGCGGCGGGCGGTGGACGCGGGCCGGGTCCGCGGCGGCGCGCTTCGGGGCCAAGGGCCTCGCGGAGGGCGGCTCCCGCAAGCAGGGCACGAACACGACGCCCACCGGGCTCTTCCGCCTCCCGTACGCCTTCGGGCTCAAGCCCGCGCCGCCCGGCACTCGCTACACCTACCGCCGCATCGCGAAGAACTCCTGGTGGTGCCAGGACAACGACTCGCGCTCCTACAACCGCTGGACCCAGCCCCGCCCCGGCGACTGCCGCGCCACCGAGTCCGAGCACCTGATCACGTACGACCCCCAGTACACGCACGCCCTGGTGATCGGCTTCAACTACGACCGCCCGGTGCGCGGGCGCGGCGCCGGGATCTTCCTGCACGCCAACGGGCGCGGGGCGACGGCGGGCTGCGTGTCGGTGCCCGTGGACGCGATGCGGCGGATCCTCTCCTGGGCCGACGAGAAGCGACGGCCGCACATCGCGATCGGCACGGACTCCGGACCGACGGCGATCACCCGCTACTGACGGACCCGCCGTGCGGCAGGACATGCAGGTCACGACAGCTCCGTGTAGCGACCACATATCGAGACGGGTTTGCGTCCGTGCGGCGTGGCGGCGTTGCATCGCCGGGTGCAGACCGAACAGACGATCCCCAGCTCCACGCAGGCCGGCGACAAGGCGGCCCGCCTCGCCGTCACGGTCTTCCCCGTCCTCGTACTCGTCGCGGGCGCGCTCGGCCTGCTGACGCCGGACACCTTCAAGAGCTGGGGCACGAACGTCCCCTACCTCCTGGGGCTCGTCATGTTCTGCATGGGGCTCACCATGACCCCGCTCGACTTCCAGGGCGTCGTCAAGCGGCCCTGGGCCGTCGCGCTCGGCCTGGTCGCGCACTACGTGATCATGCCGGGGCTCGGCTGGCTGATCGCCCACGCGCTCGGCCTCTCGCCGCAGCTCGCGGCCGGCGTGATCCTCGTCGGCTGCGCACCGAGCGGCACCGCGTCCAACGTCGTGACCTATCTGGCGCGCGGCGACGTGGCCCTCTCCGTCTCGGTGGCCACCGTCTCCACCGTGCTCGCACCGCTCATCACACCGCCTCTGACGCTGCTGCTCGCGGGCGAGTACCTGCCCGTGGACGCGGGCTCGATGGTCACGGACATCCTCAAGACCGTGCTGCTCCCGGTGTTCGCCGGCCTCGTCGTGCGGCTGCTGTTCGGGCGCTACATCAAGCGGATCCTCAGCGCCCTGCCGTGGCTCTCCGCGCTGACCATCGCCGTCATCGTGGCCGTCGTGGTCGCGGGCAGCGCGGCGGCCATCAAGTCCGCGGCGCTCCTGGTGTTCCTCGCCGTCGTGCTGCACAACGGCCTCGGCCTCGCGCTCGGCTACGGCGCGGGCAAGCTGGCCCGCCTGGGCCCGCCGGCCTCGCGCGCCATGGCCTTCGAGGTCGGCATGCAGAACTCGGGGCTCGCCGCGTCGCTGGCCACGGCCCACTTCAGCCCGCTCGCCGCGCTGCCCGCCGCCGTGTTCTCCGTGTGGCACAACGTCTCGGGGGCCCTGGTCGCCGCCTGGATGTCCCA
>NZ_JBNNJZ010000412.1:0-7304 GCF_050270335.1 Streptomyces sp. NPDC059900 | reverse complement strand
GCTCCTTGATCTTCGCGACCAGTTCGTCGCCGATGGAGCCGACCGCGACCACGGCCGAGATCGCCATGCAGCGCTCGCCCGCGGAGCCGTACGCCGCCGAGACGGCCGCGTCGGCCGCCGCGTCGAGGTCCGCGTCCGGCAGCACCAGCATGTGGTTCTTGGCGCCGCCGAGCGCCTGGACGCGCTTGCCGTTGGCGCTCGCGGTGGAGTGGATGTGGCGGGCGATCGGCGTGGAGCCGACGAAGGAGACGGCCGCCACGTCCGGGTGCTCCAGGAGGCGGTCCACGGCGACCTTGTCGCCGTGCACGACGTTGAAGACGCCGTCCGGGAGCCCGGCCTCGGAGAGCAGCTCGGCGATCTTGATCGCGGCCGAGGGGTCCTTCTCGGACGGCTTCAGGACGAACGTGTTGCCGCACGCGATGGCGAGCGGGAACATCCACATCGGCACCATGGCCGGGAAGTTGAACGGCGTGATGCCCGCGACGACGCCGAGCGGCTGGCGGATGGACGAGACGTCCACGCGCGAGGCGACCTCCGTCGACAGTTCGCCCTTGAGCTGGACCGTGATCCCGCACGCGAGGTCCACGATCTCCAGGCCGCGGGCGACCTCGCCGAGCGCGTCCGAGTGCACCTTGCCGTGCTCGGCGGTGATCAGTTCGGCGATCGCGTCGCGGTTGGCGTCGAGCAGCGCGCGGAAGGCGAAGAGGACCGAGGTGCGCTTGGCGAGCGACGACTTGCCCCACGTGGCGTACGCCTCGCGGGCGGAGGCGACGGCGGCGTCCACCTCGTCCACGGAGGCGAAGGCGACCTGCGTGGTGACGGTGCCGGTCGCGGGGTCGGTGACCGGACCATACGTACCCGACGCACCCTCGACGGTCTTCCCGCCGATCCAGTGATTGACGGTCTTCGTCATGACAAGCATCCCTACTCTCACAGGTGGCGGCGTCGGGCTGAGACGTGCCGGTCGTACTCTTTCCTGGCCCTGACCGCGGACGGCCGGTCCGCTGTCTCGGCCACGGGCACATCCCACCACGCCTGCGCCGGAGGCGGGGGCGACACTGTGTCTGCCGTTTCCGTCTCCGCGTAGACACATGTGGGACCGTCGGCGGCCCGTGCTTCGGCAAGCGCATCGCGCAGGTCAGCGACTGTTTTGGCGCGGATCACGCGCATCCCCAGGGAGGCCGCGTTGGCCGCGAGGTCGACGGGCAGCGGGGCGCCCGTGTAGGTGCCGTCCTGCGCCCGGAAGCGGTAGGCGGTGGCGAACCGCTCGCCGCCCACGGACTCGGAGAGCCCGCCGATGGACGCGTACCCGTGGTTCTGCAGGATCACGACCTTGACCGGGATGTTCTCCTGGACGGCCGTGACGATCTCGGTGGGCATCATCAGATACGTTCCGTCGCCGACCAGCGCCCAGACCTGGCGGTCCGGTGCCGCGAGGGCGACGCCGATCGAGGCGGGGATCTCGTATCCCATGCAGGAGTAGCCGTACTCGACGTGGTACTGCCGGGGCGAGCGCGCCCTCCACAGCTTGTGGAGATCTCCGGGAAGCGAGCCGGCCGCGTTGATGATCACGTCCGTGTCCGTGACGAGGGCGTCGAGCAGGCCGAGGACCTGGACCTGCGTGGGGCGCGCGTCGGGCTCGTCGGCCGTGTAGGCGGCGTCGACCCGCAGCTCCCAGCGCGCCTTGTCCTCGGTGTACTCGGTGACGTACGCGGGCGGCACCCGCCATCCCTCCAGGGCGCCGGTCAGCGCTTCCAGGCCCGCGCGCGCGTCCGCGACCAGGGGCGTGGCCGCCATCTTGTGGCCGTCGAACGCGGTGACGTTGAGGTTCAGGAAGCGGACGTCCGGCGTCTCGAAGAGCGTGCCGGACGCGGTGGTGAAGTCGCTGTAGCGGGTGCCGACGCCGATCACCAGGTCGGCGGTGCGGGCCAGTTCGTCGGCCACGGCCGTGCCCGTGTGCCCGATGCCGCCGACGTCCGCCGGGTGGTCGAAGCGCAGGGACCCCTTGCCGGCCTGGGTGGAGGCGACGGGGATTCCGGTGGCGTCGGCGAGGTCCCGCAGCGCGTCCTCGGCGGCGCTGTGGTGGACTCCGCCGCCCGCCACGATCAGCGGGCGCCGCGCCGCGCGCACGGCCCGCGCGGCGGCGGCCAGTTCGTGCGGGTCGGGTGCCTGCCTGCGGACGCCCCAGGTCCTCTCCTCGAAGAACTCCTCGGGCCAGTCGAAGGCTTCCGCCTGCACGTCCTGCGGCAGCGCGAGGGTGACGGCGCCGGTGCCCGCCGGGTCGGTCAGGACGCGCATCGCGGCGAGCGCGGCCGGGATCAGGGCCTCGGGCCGGGTGATGCGGTCGAAGTACTTCGACACCGGGCGCAGACAGTCGTTCACCGATACGTCGCCCGCGTAGGGGACTTCGAGCTGCTGGAGCACCGGGTCGGCGGGGCGGGTCGCGAAGGTGTCCCCGGGCAGCAGCAGCACGGGGAGGTGGTTGATCGTCGCGAGCGCGGCGCCGGTGACGAGGTTGGTCGCGCCGGGGCCGATGGACGTCGTGACGGCGTGCGCGGACAGGCGGCCCGACTGGCGGGCGTACCCGACGGCGGCGTGCACCATGGCCTGTTCGTTGCGGCCCTGGTGGAAGGGCATCTCGTCGCCGTACTCCACGAGGGCCTGGCCGATGCCGGCGACGTTGCCGTGTCCGAAAATCCCCCAGGTGGCGCCGATGAGCCGCTGCCGTTCGCCGTCGCGCTCGGTGAACTGCCGGGACAGGAAGCGGACGAGGGCCTGCGCGGTGGTCAGCCTGATCGTCGAGGTCATCGTTTCTCCTCCGCCTTCATCGGTGTCCCTCCGCCGTCATCGGTACCCCTCCGTGTGATCGGGATGGAAGCAGATCCGCCACTCCCGCTCCTCTCCGGGACCGGCCATCACGTTCAGGTAGTACATGCTGTGCCCCGGCTGGGCGATGGACGGGCCGTGCCAGCCGTCGGGGACGAGCACGGCGTCGCCCGTGCGCACCTCGGCCAGGACGTCGGTGCCGCCGGGCCGGGAGGGGAAGACCCGCTGGTAGCCGAAGCCTTCCCGCCCCTCGGGCGTCGCCTCGATCTCGAAGTAGTAGATCTCTTCGAGCTCGGCCTCGACTCCGGGGCGGTGCTCGTCGTGCTTGTGCGGCGGGTACGAGGACCAGTTGCCGCCGGGGGTGATCACCTCCACGGCGATGAGGCGGTCGCACTCGAAGGCGTCGGCGGACGCGAAGTTGCGGACCTCGCGGGAGCAGGTGCCGCTGCCGCGCGACTCGACGGAAACCTCCGGCGCGGAGCCGTAGCGGGCGGGGAGTCGACGCTCGCACTTCGCTCCTGCCAGGGCGAAGCGGCCTCCCGCGCCGGAGGCGATCTGGATGTGGGCATCACGGGGCACATAGGCGAAGTCGCTCACTCCGCTGAACACGCTCTCCCGGCCCAGCAGTTCGATGATCTCGCCTTCCGCGTGCACCGTACAGCCGCCCGTCAGCGGGAGCACGATCCATTCACTCTCCCCGGTGGCGAAGGAGTGCGTGGTGCCGGGTTCGATGTCGACCACGCGCAGAGCGGAATAGACCAGGCCGGACCGCTTCGGATCAAGTTCAAGGGCGTACGGCCCCTCGGCCGCGCTGCCCTTCGGTACGTACGTCATAGGGCCCTCCTACAGCAGTCCGACGGCGGTGTCGACGGCGCCCGCCACGTCGCCGTCGGCCGGGTACAGCAGCGTGCGCCCGGCGACGAGACCGTGCACGGTGGGAAGTTGGAGGGCGCCCCGCCACTTCTCGTACGCGGCGTCGCCGTCATCGCCGATGTCGCCCCCGAGAAGGACCGCGGGCAGCGTCGACGCCTCCATGACCTGCGCCATGTCGTCCGGATTCTCGGTCACGGGCACCTTCAGCCAGGTGTACGCCGACGTCCCGGCGAGCCCCGACGCGATGGCGATGGAGGTGGTGACGGCCTCGGCGCTCAGGTCGTTGCGCGGCGGGCCGCCGCCCGGCGGCCGGCCGGTGAGGAAGGGCTCGACGAACACGGGCAGCTTCCGCGCGGCCATGGCGTCGATCGCGCGGGCGCTGGAGTACAGGGTGGCCAGGGAGCCGGGGTCCTCGTGGTCGACCCGCAGCAGGAGCTTGCCCGCGTCGAACCCGAGCCGCTCCACGTCCTCCGCCCGGTAGCCCGTGAACCGGTCGTCCAGCTCGAACGAGGCGCCCGCGAGCCCGCCCCGGTTCATCGACCCCATGACGACCTTGCCCTCCAGGGCGCCGAGCAGGAGCAGGTCCTCCAGGATGTCGGCGGTGGCGAGCACGCCGTCCACGCGGGGCCGTGAGAGCGCCAGGCAGAGCCGCTGAAGGAGGTCCCCGCGGTTGGCCATGGCCAGCTTGTCCCCGCCGACGGACAGCGCGCCCCGGGCGGGATGGTCGGCGGCGATGATCATCAGCCGCCCCGTGTCGCCGAGGAGCGGCCGCCTGGTCCGCCGGGCCGCCGCTTCGGCGATGGCTTCGGGGTGCCTGGCCCGGATCCGGACGAGGTCGGCGAGGTCAGTCATGCGCCTCTCCCCCCGCCACTGCCCCACCGCGGCCCCCGCCGCTGCTGTTGTCCCGCACCGCCCCCGCGGCCAGCGCCGCATCGACCTCGTCCGGGAACGGCATCGCCGACGAACACTCAAGGCGCGAGGCGACGATCGCCCCCGCCGCGTTGGCGTACCGCATGATCCGCTCCAGGTCCCAGCCTTCGAGCAGCCCGTGGCACAGGGCACCGCCGAAGGCGTCCCCGGCCCCGAGGCCGTTGAGCACGGTCACCGGCAGCGGCGGCACCTCGGCGCGCTCGCCCGTGCTGTTCACGGCGAGGACGCCCTTGGGGCCCTGTTTGACGACGGCGAGTTCGACGCCGGAGTCCAGCAACGCGCGGGCGGCGGCCTCCGGTTCGCGCTCTCCCGTGGCGACCTCGACCTCGTCGAGATTGCCCACCGCGACGGTGGCGTGCGCGAGCGCGTCCGCGTAGCAGCCGCGCGCCTGCTCGACCCGCTCCCAGAACATCGGCCGCCAGTCGAGGTCGAAGACGGTCAGTCCGGCCTTCGCCCGGCCCCGGAGCGCGGCCAGCGTGGCCGAGCGGCTGGGCTCCGCGCAGAGTCCCGTGCCCGTCATCCAGAACACCCGTGCGGAGGCGATCGCGCCGAGGTCGAGTTCCTTCTCGTACATCTCCAGGTCAGGGGCCTTGGGCTGCCGGTAGAAGTAGAGCGGGAAGTCGTCCGGCGGGAAGACCTCGCAGAAGGTCACCGGGGTCGGCAGTCCCGCGACCGGGCTCACCCACCGGTCGTCGACCCCGAACTCCCGCAGCTGCCGGTGCAGATAGTTCCCGAAGGGGTCCTCGCCGGTGCGCGTGACGACCGCTACGCGGCGGCCGAGCCGGGACGCGGCGACGGCGACGTTCGATGCCGAGCCGCCCAGGAACTTGCCGAACGTACTGACGTCGGCGAGGGACACCCCGGCCTGCAACGGGTACAGATCCACCCCGATCCGGCCCATGGTGATGACGTCGTACGGATCGATGACGCCGTTCGGGTCGATGACGCCGTTCGGGTCGTCGACGTCGTTCGGATCGGACACCCTGCACTCCCTCTCGCTGCCGCTCTCGCCCCCTGCGTCCAGCCCTTAGGTCTATTCCGCCCCATGCCCCCTGTCAACACATTGTCCTTACATTCGGACCACTCCTTGACATCGTTCCGCGGCGCCCTGAAAGCTGGCGGACATGACGACGCTGTCACGCATCCGGATCGGTTCGGCTCCCGACTCGTGGGGCGTGTGGTTCCCCGAGGATCCGGGCCAGGTCCCCTGGAGCCGCTTCCTGGACGAGGTGGCGGACTCCGGATACGAGTGGATCGAGCTCGGCCCGTACGGCTATCTGCCGAGCGATCCGGCCGTCCTGACCGCCGAGACCCAGCGGCGCGGCCTGAAGGTCTCCGCAGGAACGGTCTTCACCGGCCTGCATCACGGACCCTCCGTATGGGACAAGACCTGGGCCCATGTGGCCGACAACGCGGCGCTCGCGCAGGCGATGGGCGCCGGGCACCTCGTCGTCATCCCGGCCTTCTGGCGCGACGACAAGACCGGCGAGGTCCTGGAGGACCGCACGCTCACCCCCGAGCAGTGGCGCCAGCTCACGCGGCAGACCGAGCGCCTCGCGTACGAGGTGCGCGAGCAGTACGGCCTGCGCGTGGTCGTGCACCCGCACGCCGACACGCACATCGACGACGAGGAGCACGTCACCCGCTTCCTCGACGCGACCGACTCCGCCCTCGTCTCGCTCTGCCTGGACACGGGCCACTACGCCTACTGCGGCGGCGACAGCGTCAAGCTGATCGAGACGTACGGCGAGCGCATCGGCTATCTGCACCTCAAGCAGGTCGACCCGGCCGTCCTGGCCGAAGTGCGCGCGCAGGAGATGCCGTTCGGGCCCGCGGTGGCGCGCGGCGTGATGTGCGAGCCGCCGACCGGCGTTCCGGCGATCGAGCCGGTCCTCGCGGCGGCCCAGAAGCTTGACGTCGACCTGTTCGCCATCGTCGAGCAGGACATGTACCCGTGCCCGCCGGACCAGCCCCTGCCCATCGCCCGCCGCACACGGTCCTATCTGCGGTCCTGCGGAGCCTGACGCTCCGCTGCGAGGGGCGGCAAAGAGTCCGCCCGCGGCCCGGCGGGGGCTGATCGCGCAGTTCCCCGCGCCCCTTGCGGGGCACACCCGACGCCGGCCTGCGTGCACTCGTGTTCGCCTCTGCCCCTTGCATCACAAGCGTCACAAACAACACCCCCTTGTCACGCATGTCCCGTATACGCGGGTGATCCGTAACAGCCGGTCGACAGCCGCCTCCGGACGGTCACCAAGCGTCGTTCACCGGGCACAGGCTGAGTGATCGCCAGCGTCGCGCCGCAGCTCCCCCGACGACTCCCCCCGAGTCGCCCCTGCGGCGCCCGCAGGGAGGTGCCACTGATGACCGACCGAAGGCTCTGGTCGTACAAGGAGATCGCCGCGCACATCCGGGTGCAGCCCGACACCGTGCGCTCCTATCGCAAGCACGGCCTGCTCCCCGACCCCGACCACGTGGAGTCCGGGAAGCCCTACTGGTACGCGGACACCGTCCGCGCCTGGGTGGCTTCGAGGCCGCGCAACCGCGGGCGCTCGGACTGACCGCCCCGATGGGGCATCACCCCCGGCCTCCCCCTCTTTGAGGTGTACCCCCTAGGGGTATAGTGTGGTGAGTGTGTGGGTTTACACGTGAACACCGGGAACTAGACTGTTGATTAT
>NZ_JBNNJZ010000411.1:0-7323 GCF_050270335.1 Streptomyces sp. NPDC059900 | reverse complement strand
GCATGGGGTGTCGGGCGCGGGACTCCCAGAGCAGGAAGAGCGCCAACAGGACGGCTCCCAGGGCGAATTCGACGAGGGTCTGCGCCGAGCTCCAGCCCTGCGCGTTGCCCTCGATCAGCGCCAGGACCAGGGCTAGCAGCCCCAGGCTGACCAGCAGGGTGCCGACCGTGTCGAGCCGTCCCGCAGGGCCGTGGCTCTCGCGCAGCCGCCGGTGGGCGAGCGGGATGAGCAGCAGGCCGATGGGGACGTTCACCCAGAAGATCCACTTCCAGGACATGCCCTCCACCACGATGCCGCCCACCAGCGGACCGAGGGCCAGGGCAAGGCCGTTGGCCGCGCCCCACAGGCCGAAGGCGAGTCCGCGCCGCTCCCTGGGCACGGCCGTGGTCAGCAGCGTGAGCGTGAGCGGGGCCATCATCGCCGCGCCCGCGCCCTGGACCGTACGCGCCGCGATCAGCGCGCCCGTCGACGTGCTGAGCGCCGCGGCGACCGAGGCCGCGGTGAACACCGCGATGGAGACGACGAAAATTCTCCGCCGTCCGTAGCGGTCGCCGAGGGCCGAGCCGAGGAGCAGCAGCACGGCGAAGGTGAGCGTGTAGGAGTTGACCGTCCACTCCAGGTCCTCGATGCCACCGCCGAGATCCTCGCGGATCGCGGGCAGCGCGGTGACCACGATGAGGATGTCGAGCGATGCCATGAAGCCGGCGAGGGACGTGATGATCATGGCCCACGTCGTACGGCCGCGGTCCACCGCGGCCGTGGCGGGCGAACGCTGGGTCACCATTCCTCCAGATGCGGATCGTCCGTATCGGAACAGTTGCGTCCAGAGGCATGGCTCGCCCGCAGGCAATCACCACCCCCGTGGATATCTAGCGACACTAGCAATCCTGTCAATGGCAACGCAACGGCGAATTCCGCACCCTCCGGTGGCTAATCTGTGGGCATGTCGATCCGTGCACGGCGCGAACGCGAGTACCAGCGCCGCAATCAGCTCATCCTGGACACCGCGCGCCGTCTCGCCGAGGCGGAGGGCTGGCACGCCGTCACCACCCGGCGGCTCGCCGAGGAGATCGAGTACAGCCAGCCGGTGCTCTACAGCCACTTCCACGGCAAGGAGGCCATCGTCGGGGCGGTCGCCCTGGAGGGCTTCGGGGAGCTGACGGGCACGCTGCGCGCGGCACGCGCCTCGGCGGACGGCGCAACGGCCGCCCTGCGGGCCGTGGTTGAGACCTATCTGGACTTCGCCGGGGCCAACCCCGCGCTCTACGGCGCGATGTTCGAGCTCTCCTCGTCGCTCACCTTCGCGTCCGCCGAGACCCCCCTGCCGCTCGTCGAGACCTTCGGCGAGCTCATCGCGGCGGTCACCGCCGTGACGCCCGGGGACGACGCCGAACTCGCCGCCGAGGTCATCTGGGGAGCGCTGCACGGCATGGTGGTCCTGGAGCGCAGCGGCCGGCTGCGCTCCGGACTCATGCGCGAGCGGGTCGACCTGCTGCTCGCCCGGTTCGCGCCGCGGGACTGAGCCCCGGTTTCAGTTCCCGTCAAGAAATCCGCCCAGATCCTCCGCACAGGCTGCTTCCGCGGACACCGGCGTCCGCACGGCAGTGCACGGCTAGCAGGCGGAGGGCATTGATGAAGGCGGTCCATTTCCGGCGCTTCGGCGGCTCCGAGGTACTTGAGTACGGCGAACTCCCCGACCCCCTGCTCGGCCCCGACCATGTGCTCGTCCGCATGCGCGCCGCCTCCCTGAACCCCATCGACTGGAAGGCGCGCGAGGGGCTGCTCGCACCCGTGATGGACACGGTGTTCCCCGTCGTCACCGGCTTCGACGTGGCCGGAGTGGTGGAGCGGACCGGCCCGGCCGTCACCGAGTACGCCCCCGGCGACGAGGTGATGGGCTTCGTGTGGCCGGACCGCCTGGGCCACGGCACCTTCGCCGAACTCGTCGCCGCCCCGGTGCGCACCCTGGCGCCCAAGCCGGCCGGGCTGACCTGGGCCGAGGCCGCCGCGCTGCCGCTGGCCGGGCTCGCCGCGTACCAGAGCCTGGTGCACCGGCTGCGCGTCACCGGCGGGGACACGGTGCTCGTGCACGCCGCCGCGGGCGGAGTCGGCGTCTTCGCCGTGCAGATCGCCGTGGCCCTGGGCGCCCGGGTCATCGGCACCGCCGGTGAGGACAACCACGCCTTCCTGCGCGCGCTGGGGGCCGAGCCGGTCACCTATCGGCGGGCGCCGGCCGAAGGCGTCCGGGCGCTGGCACCCGGCGGCGTGAGTGCGGTCCTCGACGCGGCGGGCGCGCGCGCCCTGCGGATGTCGCCGGGCCTGCTCGCCCCCGGCGGGCGCCTCGTGTCGGTGACCGACCCGCGGGCCGTGGAGCTCGGCGGGACGTACCTCTTCGCCCGCCCCTCCACCGCCGACCTGACGGAACTCGGGCGGCTGGCCGCCGACGGCCGGATGCGGGTCGAGATCGCGCGGACCTTCCCCCTGGAGAAGGCCGCCGAGGCGCACGACCTCATCCGCGCGGGGCACACCCGCGGAAAGCTGGTCGTGACCACATCGTGATCACGCATCTCGCGGACTGAGAGCAGCCCGCTTCCCCGCCGCGCAAGAACCCGACGGCACACGACGGCCGCCTCCCCGGAGGCGGCCGTCGGCCTTTCGCTGCCCCGCACACAGGGGCGGGCGTGGCGTTTTTCCGTCGGACCCCTCTTGACAAGAGCAGAGCCTCAACGGCAATCTTCCATCAGACAGAAATTAACTTCCGCAATACGGAAGGAGCGCGGAAGCCCCATGGGATACTCCGACCAGCGCTTCAATGTGAACCTGTCGATCCTCTTCACGGAACTCCCGCTCCTGGAGCGCCCCGCGGCCGCCGCCGCGGCGGGCTTCACGGCGGTCGAGCTGTGGTGGCCCTGGGTCGACGCCCCCACCCCCGAGCAGTCCGAGCTCGACGCCCTGCGGGCCGCGATCACGGACGCCGGCGTAGAGCTGGTGGGCCTGAACTTCTACGCGGGCCAGCTGCCGGGACCGGACCGCGGCGCCCTGTCGGTGCCGGGCGAGGAGAGCGAGAAGTTCCGCGCGAACCTCCCGGTGGCGGCGGACTTCGCCAAGTCCCTCGGCTGCAAGGCGCTCAACGCGCTCTACGGCAACCGGGTGGAGGGCGTGGACCCCGCGGTCCAGGACGAACTCGCCCTGGAAAACCTGGTGCTCGCGGCCCGCGAGGCCGACCGCGTGGGTGCGGTGCTGCTGATCGAGGCCCTGAACAAGCCCGAGTCGCCGCGCTGCCCGATCGTCAGCGCGGACGCGGCGATCGCCGTGGTCGACAAGGTGAACTCCGCCACCGGCCTGGGCAACGCGAAGTTCCTCATGGACCTGTACCACCTGTCCATGAACGGCGAGGACCTGCCGGCCGTCATCGACCGGTACGTCGCGCAGACCGCGCACGTGCAGATCGCCGACAATCCTGGCCGTGGGGCCCCGGGCACGGGGTCGCTGCCTCTGGAAGAGCTGCTCGACCAGCTCCGCAAGGCCGGTTACGAGGGGTACGTCGGGCTGGAGTACAAGGCGGGCGACCGGCCCAGCGCCGAGGCCTTCGGCTGGCTGCCCTCCGCGGGCTAGACCGCACTTCGCGGCGGAATTCTTACCGCCCGCCCACCCGGCGCGCAGCACCCGATTCGTTGAAGTAGAAGAGTTTTAGAGAGGCTCCCTCATGAGCAACCTTCCCAAGATCGCGTGGATCGGACTCGGCATCATGGGCTCCCCCATGTCCGAGAACCTGATCAAGGCTGGTTACTCCGTCACCGGCTTCACCCTCGAGCAGGACAAGCTGGACCGCCTCGCCGCGGCCGGCGGCACCGTCGCCAAGTCGATCGCCGAGGCCGTCAAGGACGCCGACGTGATCGTCACGATGGTGCCCGCCTCCCCGCAGGTGGAAGCCATCGCGTACGGCGAGGACGGCATCCTGGAGAACGCGAAGTCCGGTGCGCTGATCGTCGACATGTCCTCGATCACCCCGCAGACCTCCGTGGACCTGGCCAAGGCCGCCAAGGACAAGGGCATCCGCGTCCTCGACGCCCCCGTGTCGGGCGGCGAGGCCGGCGCCATCGAAGCCGTGCTCTCCATCATGGTCGGCGGCGAGCAGGCCGACTTCGACGAGGCCAAGCCCCTCCTCGACGCCCTCGGCAAGACCATCGTGCTGTGCGGTCCGCACGGCTCGGGCCAGACCGTGAAGGCCGCCAACCAGCTCATCGTCGCCGTGAACATCCAGGCGTGCGCCGAGGCCGTGGTCTTCCTGGAGAAGTCCGGGGTGGACCTGTCCGCCGCCCTCGACGTCCTGAACGGCGGGCTCGCCGGCTCCACCGTCCTGACCCGCAAGAAGGACAACTTCCTCAAGCGCGACTTCAAGCCCGGCTTCCGGATCGACCTGCACCACAAGGACATGGGCATCGTCACCGACGCCGCCCGCAATGTCGGTGCCTCGCTCCCCGTCGGCGCCGTCGTGGCCCAGCTCGTCGCCTCGCTGCGCACGCAGGGTGACGGCGGCCTGGACCACTCCGCGCTCCTGCGCGGTGTCGAGCGCCTCTCGGGCGCCGAGCTCTAAGCAGCCCCCAGAGGCTTTTGGAGCTCCCTGAAACTTCCGGGTCGCGGCGGCGCTGACACCTGTCCTGTCGCGCCCAGGCGCCGTCGCGGCCCGGAACCCATGCCTCGTCGAAAAATTCAACAAACTGTTGACGTAGCAGTTCAGGCGTACTTACGCTCACGTCACCTCACTCAGCAGTTTCAGTAGTCCGTACGGAAGGTCAACCTCGCCACCATGTCGAAGCGTGTGCTCACGACCGAGTCCGGCGCCCCCGTCGCCGACAATCAGAACTCCGCCACCGCCGGCGTCGGTGGCCCGCTTCTCCTCCAGGACCAGCACCTCCTCGAGAAGCTCGCCCGCTTCAACCGCGAGCGCATCCCGGAGCGTGTCGTGCACGCCCGCGGTTCGGGCGCGTACGGCTACTTCGAGGTGACCGACGACGTCACCGCGTACACCTCGGCCGACTTCCTGAACACCGTCGGCAAGCGCACCGAGACGTTCCTGCGCTTCTCCACGGTGGCCGACAGCCTCGGCGGCGCGGACGCGGTCCGTGACCCGCGCGGCTTCGCGCTGAAGTTCTACACCGAAGAGGGCAACTACGACCTCGTCGGCAACAACACCCCGGTGTTCTTCATCAAGGACCCGATCAAGTTCCCCGACTTCATCCACTCCCAGAAGCGCGACCCCTTCACGGGCAAGCAGGAGCCGGACAACGTCTGGGACTTCTGGGCGCACGCCCCCGAGGCGACGCACCAGGTGACGTGGCTGATGGGCGACCGCGGCATCCCCGCGTCGTACCGCCACATGAACGGCTACGGCTCGCACACCTACCAGTGGACGAACGCGGCGGGCGAAGCCTTCTTCGTGAAGTACCACTTCAAGACGAACCAGGGCGTACGCAGCCTGTCGTCGGACCAGGCCGCGGAGATCGCGGGCAAGGACGCGAACTCGCACCAGACGGACCTGCTCCAGGCCATCGAGCGCGGCGTGAACCCGTCCTGGACGCTGCACGTGCAGATCATGCCCGCGGCGGACGCGGCGGACTACCGCTTCAACCCCTTCGACCTGACGAAGGTGTGGCCGCACAGCGACTACCCGCTGCAGCGCGTGGGCCGCCTGGTCCTGGACCGCAACCCCGACAACGTCTTCGCCGAGGTCGAGCAGGCCGCGTTCTCCCCGAACAACTTCGTGCCGGGCATCGGTCCTTCGCCCGACAAGATGCTCCAGGGCCGCCTGTTCGCCTACGCGGACGCGCACCGCTACCGCCTGGGCGTCAACCACACCCTGCTCGCCGTGAACGCGCCGAAGGCGACCACCGCGGACAACTACGGCCGTGACGGCCTGATGGCGTCCAACGCGTACGGCCGCGACCGCAAGAACTACGAGCCCAACTCGTACGACGGCCCGGCCGAGACCGGTCAGCCGCTCTCCGCGCCGCTGGCCGTCACCGGCCACACCGGCACGCACGAGGCGCCGCTGCACACCAAGGACGACCACTTCTTCCAGGCGGGCGAGCTGTACCGCCTGATGTCGGCCGAGGAGCAGGCACGCCTGGTGGCGAACATCGCGGGCGGCCTCTCGCAGGTCAGCCGTGACGACGTCATCGAGAAGAACCTCGCCCACTTCCACGCCGCCGACCCCGAGTACGGCAAGCGCGTGGAGGAGGCGGTCCGCGCCCTGCGCGAGGACTAGAACTCCCGAGCTGCACCGGTGATTTGACGGGAGGTCAACTCACCGGTGCTGTGCCCGCAGCATCACGGAACCCGGATGAGGGGTGGTCCCGTGGTGTACGGGCCGGACGAGGACCGCGGCGGCTCTGCGAGCCAGTGCGGTGGTGAAGGTCAGGCGGCTCCCTTCTCGACCTGAGGGAGGGGAACACCGCCGGACCATTCGCGGCCGCCGCGGTCCCAGCCGCTTTCTGGCCCCTGGGCCTTGAACTGGGCCTTGGGCCCCCATGACTCCGTCCGGCAGCGCGTATGCATGTTCCGCCAGTCGCGCGCGGTCGGACGGCAACAACTCCTCAGCCAGAGCGCCGAGTACGGACGGTCCCGTACTCGGCGCTCTCCTTTTGTTGTCCGCGGGGAGCGCCCCGTCAGGGGCGCGGGGAACTGCGCGAGCAGCCACGACGCGCCCGCAGGGAAGAACCGGCGCTAGCGCACCTTCTCGCCCGCCTCCAGCTTCGCGACCATGCGCTCCAGGCGGGCCGCGCGCGTGGCGGGGCTCTTGGCCGTCATCAGCCCGTGCAACACCGCGTACTGGTCCGACTTGCTCAGGGCCTCGAAGGTCTTGCGGGCCTCCGGAGCGGCCGCCAGAGCCGCCGCCAGGTCTTCCGGGACCGTGGCGGTGCGCTGGGACGCGTACGCCGCCTCCCAGCGCCCGTCCGCCCGCGCCGCCGCCACCTCCGCGAGGCCCGGCTCGCGCATGCGGCCCTCGGCGGTCAGCTCCGCGACCCGGTCGACGTTCACCTGCGACCACAGGCTGCGCGGGCGCCGACGGGTGATCTTCTGGAGGTAGAAGACGTCGTCGTACGCCTTGCGGTGGCCGGTGATCCAGCCGTAGCAGAGCGCCGCGTCATTGACCTCGGCCGACGTCACCGAGGCCACTCCCGAGCCCTTCTTGGCGAGCTTCACCCACACCCCCGGCGAGCCGGCGTGGTGCTCGTCGAGCCAGGCCGCGAGGCGGGCGGCGTCCGCGAAGGTCATGACCGTCAGGCTGTCCGGAGCATCCATCCGCACACACTAAAGGGG
>NZ_JBNNJZ010000410.1:0-7360 GCF_050270335.1 Streptomyces sp. NPDC059900 | reverse complement strand
GATCTGATCGTGGAAGTCCGCGGCGTACAGCACCTCCACGCTCATGCGGGCGCCGTGCTTGTTGAACTCGTGGAGAGCGTTGTCGAGAACCTCGCGTGCGGGCGGAGAGGGCTCCACCGTGCCCATCAGCGCGATGACCAGAGTGGCACGCTCGTTGACGATGAACGGCCTGGCCTCCAGGGCGAGCGCGCCGGCCCGTTGGTTGAACTGGTCGTACAGCTCGTTCTCGATCCGGTTCAGGCCGTCAACCATCGCCTTGGCGGCGCCCACGTCGAAGGTCGCCGCGCCCTTGTCGCTCCACTTCGCCTGGACGAGCAGAGCTTGTCCGCTCTCCGGAAGAGGGGCGATGGCGTCCATCCCCTGGTCCGCGATGCCGTCCGTCACGAACCGGGCCGCCTCGGCAACACTGCATTTGGCCAAGCGTCGTACCGCGAGGGCTGCAAGGGCGCGGGAGAGGAAACGCTGTTCGTAGTTGTCGCCTCGGAAATGGGCGATGTCACTGTCGTCTATCACCCCGTCGAATGTCTCGTGCAGTTGCTCACGCACCTGCGTGACCTGGCGAGGTGTATCCGCCCCCGAGGTGGCCATGGATGGTTGCCTTCCCACTGGTGGTGTCTTTTTGCCGGCCTACGCCTGCGTCTTGATCCCTGAGCCGTTGCCACGCTGTCGGAGGCTGAAGTCCACGACCAGCAAGGCAACACCAGCCGTGTCGATCGTGGCCTCCACCCAGTCCAAGGCCACGTCGAAGGGCACGCCGCTCGCGCCCAACCAACCGTCGCGCACCAGCTGAGCGAAGTGGGTCGGTACCAGGTGGCGGGCGAGCACGCCCAAGGAAAGGCCGGTGCGACCGATCTCCCCCGCAGCCGAGATCGCTGCGGCGACCTGGTCGTAGGGGTAGATCGCGCCGGGGCTCGTCCGGTGCAGAGCGGCGGTGAAGGGCACCGGATCATGAATGCGGAGAAAGAGAGGGTCGTCGAGCAGGCTGTAATCGTCGGCGCTCCGCCGGGTGCGTCTCGGCAGACGGTGAACACGGCTACGGAACTCGTCCAGACTCTGCCGGGCGTCAGGCGAGAGGAACCCATCCGGACCAGGACGAACGTAGCGCAGCGCGACGAGGGTCCCGGTGTCAACGTGGTAGTAGTAGGCGTCGAGGGAACCCTCTCCACCGTCCACCACCCAATTGTCGGTTATCGACGTGGCCTCGAAGTCATAATTTCGGTTACCACCACGACTCGCGAACGTTTGGACGACGGTCTCGCCGATGCCGCTGAACCTCTCCGCTGCCCGCCCGCGGATGTCGTCGAACATCGGCTGAACCGGAGTCCCGACAAGCCCTCTGACAAAGGCCGCCCGGGCGGCTGTCCTGTCCCAGAGACGTACCTCCGGGAAATCGCCCGGCTCCAACCCCGCTATCTTGGCGAAGAGCAGAAGAGCGTCACGCTCGTCACGCCAGCGAAGCTCCCCCTCGCTCCAGCCTTCGGCGTCGTCCAACAAAGGCATCAACGCCTGGACTTCGGCCTCGACTTCAGGGGAGATCTGTCGGAGATTGGCGAATACGGTGTCTGCGCCGACCGTAACGGGACCGGTTTCCGGTAAAGACTTGGAGAGCGCCACGTCCCGCTCGCCACCAGCGCACCAGAGCCCTGAGACGGGCACCAAGTCTCGGAGGCGTCGCGTACGGGTGACGACGACCTTCCGGTCTCGGTCGGTCTCACGAGTCGGGCGCACGATACCCAGCCCCCAGATCCGCTCCGGTTGCTCCCCGCCGCCTTCGTCACCCGGCTGGCCAGCAGGGGCAAGCAGAATCGCGAGATGTGACTTGACCTCAGACCAGTCACGGCAGGATTGGGAGTAGGACCTCTCTTTGGTGCGGTCGTCTTCGAGCAGACGAAGAAAGTCCTTGTCAGGACGCAGAATCGCCAGCCGCGGCGATCGCGTCGAAGACGGGGAATCCACCCGCCTGGGTTGTGCGAACGTCATCCACTCCCCCGAACCGCCTGCCATCACACCGAGCCAGGCTCAGGGGGATGGTAGCGCGCTAGCTCCAGCTTCCGACTCACACGTCACCAGTTCTCACCGCCCCGGCTGGCTCCTTCGCTTCCCTTCCCACCCCCGGATACGTCTCGCGCTCGGGCAAGGCGGGCTGTAATGCACGGAGAAACACCGCAGACCAGTGATCAGGACGATTTTCCACAGCGGCCGCGGGTGGCTACCTTGGTGGCTACGTACGTAGCCGTGAGATCCCGTCTGGAACTGGTGTGAACCGGGCTTGGGGTCAGCGCCCCTCAACCGCAAAAGAAGGGCCTCCGACTTGGAGAAATCCCAGATCAGAGGCCCTTTCCAAGGCAAAGCCGCGAGTGGCGGCAGACGAGTCGGGCTGTACGCCGGGTTCTGTCGCCCGGTCGCCTCGCGGCGGCCGGGGAGACGGCCATCCATCTAGGGTCCGCATTGCTGCGGACCTCGTGCGGTCTACCCGCGGACTCGGGCGGGCAGCCCTCGATCATCCGCGCAGGGCCCCGTCTCCGAGGCCCCTCTTGACCTTGCTCCAGGTGGGGTTTACCTAGCCGCCTGAGTCACCTCAGGCGCTGGTGGTCTCTTACACCACCGTTTCACCCTTACCGGAGACCAGAGCCTCCGGCGGTCTGTTTTCTGTGGCACTGTCCCGCGGGTCACCCCGGGTGGCCGTTAGCCACCACCTTGCCCTGTGGAGCCCGGACGTTCCTCGGGAAGACCCCCTGGTGAGGGAGACTCCACGCGACCGTCCGCCCGGCTCGTCTGCCGTGCCGCCCATGCTACCCGCCGGGCGCCGCAGCTCCGCGCCGCGGATCCTCAGTCGAACTCCGCGGTCTCCAGGTCGAAGCCGAACGGCTCGGGGAGGGCCATCGCCTTGCCGAAGGGGAGCGTGCAGTGCTCGCGGTAGTCATCCCCCTCCGGGTCGCGGAACAGCGTCACCGAGGAGCCCTCGCGGTCGATGAGCAGGTAGAGCGGAATGCCGCCGCGGGCGTAGCAGCGGCGCTTGGCTTCGCGGTCCACTTGCGGTCTGGTGTGTGTCACCTCGACCGCCAAGGCAACGCCCTCGCATGGCATCCAGGAGTCGGCCCCCCGGAAGAGTCGCAGCTCCGTGGGGGCGATCGTGCCGTCCGGGATGACGTGGTTCGTCGGGCAGTCGTCCCCGCCCCTCAGCTTCAGACCTTTGTTGCCGGAGAAGCACATATCGGTCCCGGAACGCCTGTAGACCTGTCTCACGACCAGCCCGAGCAAGTGCTCGTGATCCCCGTCCGGCGGCGGCGTCACGACAATCTCCCCCTCGATCAGCTCCGCCCGGAAACCCTCCGGGGCGTCCAGGGCCAAGAAGCCCTCCAGCAGGATCTCTGCCCGTGTGACTGATTCATGCGCCATGGCAGCCAAGTCACGCCCCCCTTCCTCCGTCGCTCGCAAGACCCTCGTCAGACTGCGGCACCGCTCGATCCGCCGCCCAAGAGATCCGGAGGCGTTCCCTCGATAGTGGACGAGGAACACGCGCGGGCGTCAGGCTTCGCCCGCCCGGCGGGTCCCGGCCCACGCCGCTTGACCTTGTCGCAGCGTCAACGTTTCTACTGGGGTCATGAACGGGACGAGCGGGATGCGGATCGGGGAGCTTGCCGGGATTGTCGGGGTCACGACGCGGACCATCAGGCACTATCACCATCTCGGGCTGCTTCCCGAGCCCGAGCGGCGGGCCAATGGGTATCGGGCCTACGGGCTTCGGCACGCCGTCGTGCTCGCGCGGATCCGGCGGCTCACCGAGCTCGGGCTCGGGCTCGCCGAGGTGCGGGACGTGCTCGCGGACGACGCGGGGCGCGAGCTGGTCGAGGTGCTCGGCGAGCTTGACGCCGACCTCGCCCGGCAGGAGGACGCGATCCGTGAGCGGCGGGAGCGGCTGCGGGTGCTGCTCGACGGCGCGGAACGCGGGGTGCTGTCCGCCGAGGGGCCCGTCTCCCCCGAACTGGGTGAGTTCTTCGCCGAGGTGGCCCGCTCCACCGCCGAACGCGAGGGGCCCGAGTCCGTGATGGCCGCGAGGGACCGGGAGCTGCTGGCTCTCATCGACACGACCGCGCCGCCGGAGGACCGGGACAGGCTCCTTGCGGCGATGCGGCCCGCGCTGGCCACGCCGGGGGCGGTGGAGCGCGCGAACGAGGTGTACCGGTTGCTCGACGAACTCGCGGACACCGACCTCGCCGATCCGCGTACGGAGGCGGCCGTCGACGAGGCCGCCCGCGCGCTCGCCGACGCGCTGCCCGACTCCCTCCTGGACGACCTGGACACGAAGGGCGTGCAGGCGGTGGCCGACGGGCTCGGCCGGGGCGGCGACGACCGGTTCCTCGAAGCCTTCTTCGCCGACTTCGCGCCCGCGCAGGCGGAGGCCGTACGCCGCGGGATGCGGCTGCTCATGGAAAGGGGTGCACGATGAGAGGCCGTGGACTGCACGGACTGCACGGACTGCACGGACTGCTGCGGGGTATCGCCTGGGTGCTCATACCCGCCGAACTGGTCCTTCTCACCTTGCTGCTGGCGGGGGTCTCGCTCCCCTCTGACGTGCTCCTGGGCGTGGAGGCCGTCGCCGTGACGCTTCTCCTCGTCGAGGTCACGGGACTCGCGTTCCTGTACTGGCGGGGCGGCAGCGCGGCGGTCAGGGAGGTCGTGCCGGAGCCGGTGCGCAGGATCGTCGGGCACGAACTGCGGGTGCTCGGCAGTCTCGCGCTGTGGGTGACCCGGCGGCGGCACGGCGTACGGCAGGGGGACCTGGCGTTCGGGCACGCCCGCGATCAGGCCGCGATGATGTACGGCATCGTCTTCGTCTCCGTCGTGGAGACCGTGGGTCTTGCCGTGCTGCTGCGGAACTGGCCCGCCGTCCACGCCGTGATGCTCTTCGTCGACGTCTACAGCGTGGTGCTGATGCTCGGCATCCACGCCGCGTCCGTGACCCGGCCGCACGTGCTTTCCGCCGACGCGCTGCGCGTACGCAAGGGCGCCCACCGGGATCTGCTGATACCGCTGGAGCGGATCGCCTCGGTCAGCGGTGAGCGGCGCTTCACGCACGAGCCCGCCGACGGAGTGCTCGACCTGCCCGTCGCCGCGCAGACCTCCCTCACCGTGGAGCTGACGGAGCCCGTCACGGCGGTCGGCCTGCTCGGCAAGAAGCAGCAGGTGACGACGGTACGGCTGCACTCCGACGAGCCGGAGAAGCTTCGGGCCGCGCTCAAGCAGGCCCTGGAGCTCAGGCGGGCCCCGGCGAACGAGCAGTCGCGGGAGATCGAGCAGGCCCAGGAGATCGAGCAGGCCCCGGAACTCCAGCAGACCCCGTAGCTCACGCGGGCGCGAACCGCACCTTCGCCGCCCCTGGATCAGCCTGTGTGAGCCGCACCCGCAGCCGCTCCCCCAGCGGGAGGCCGCCCGTGCCGCCCTCGATGCGGGCCACGATCGCGGGGTCGGTCAACTGGACGGTGCCGACGTCGGGCGCACGCTCCTGGACGTCCACCACCACCGCGTCGAAGAGCTCGCCGACCCGGTCCTCGAGCAGCGCGGCCTCGACGAGGTCCACGCACTCGCGCTCCACGGTGTTGCCGCGCCGGGTCCCGTCCGCCATCTCCTTGGGCAGCTCGGGCAGCGCGGCGAGCACCCACTCCGGCGGCTCGTCCCCGGCGGCCGCCGCCAGGCACAGCTCGGCGGCGTAACGGTCGACGAGGCGGCGCAGCGGGGCCGTGCAGTGGGCGTAGGGCGCGGCGACGGCGGCGTGCGTGGTGAGCTCGGGGACCTCGCCGCCGCTGAACGCGGTGTAACCGGCGCCGCGCAGCAGCGTCGTGCACTCCTGGAGGAACGCGGCGTGGTGCGGGCGGCGCGGGTCGAGGGAACGGACCAGCTGGGCGTACGGGACGTGGTGCGGCCAGTCGATGTGCAGGGCCTTCGCGGTGCGGCGGAGCCTGCCGACCGCGCCGTCGGGGGCGGTGGGCAGGGTGCGCAGGATGCCGTTGCCCGACTGGATCATGAGCTCGGCGGCGGCCATGCCGGTGAGCAGGGAGATCTGGGCGTTCCAGCCGTCGGCGGGGAGCGGGGCGCGGAAGTCGAGTTCGTACGACCCGTTCCTCTCGACGATCTCCTGCTCGGGCACGTTGAGGGAGATGCCGCCGCGCTCGACCTCCAACTGCTCGCGCAGCCGCCCGATGTCGGCGAGCAGCGCGAGGGCCTCTTCGGCGGTGCCGCCGTCGATGGCCCGCTGCACGCCGTCGTAGTCGAGCTTGGCGCGGCTGCGGACTAGGGCGCGGCGTACGTCGGCGGCGACGGTGCGGCCCTCCGCGTCGAGGTCGATGGTCCACAGGGCCGCCGGGCAGTCCTGCCCCGGCAGGAGGCTGGCCGCGCCCTCGCTCAGCGAGGTGGGGTGCAGCGGCACCTTCTCGTCGGGGAAGTAGAGGGTGGTGACCCGCCGGTGGGCTTCCGCGTCGAGCGGGGCGCCGGGCGTGACGTACGCGGCGACGTCGGCGATGGCGTACCGCACCCGGAAGCCGCCGCCTTCCCGCCGCGAGAGGTGCATGGCCTGGTCGAGGTCGACGGAGGTGGGCGGATCGATGGTGAAGAGGGGGATGCCGGTGGCGTCGTACGCGGGAAGCCGTGGCGCGGCGAGGGCCCGTTCGGCATCGGCGAGAACATCCGGCGGGAATTCCCCGGGAACGTCCAACTTCGCACGCAGTTGCCGCAGCACGCCCCGCAACGGAGCTTCGGCTGCGCCGGTCACGCTGAGATGACGACGTGGCATGGGTCGAGCGTAGGCCGCGGGGGGCGGGGCGGCACGGTGGAGGGAGCGGGGCGCGACGCACGCCGCGGAGGGGGCAGAGCTCTGCGTACGGCCCTCGCGCACCACTCAGTCATGCGGGCAGGCATGCGGGCGGGCGGGAGACCCGCCGCCGGGCCGCGGACGTGAGCACCCGCTGCCGGGTGTGCGGACGGCAAGGCGTCACCGCGCCGCCGCGGAGGGGCGGCAGCGAGCACCGCCGCCTGACTCGGCGCGGTGCGTCACGCGCCGCCGCAGGCGGATCCCGTTCCCCGGGGCGATTACCCTGGCGCGGGGCCGCATCCCCCACCCCGTTGCCCTCCGAAGGAGACCCATGCTCGTCCTGCTGCCGCCCTCCGAAGGCAAGGCGCCCTCCGGCCGCGGAGCCCCCCTGAAGCCGGAGTCGCTCTCCCTGCCGGCGCTCGCGGACGCGAGGAAGGCGGTTCTCGACGAGTTGGTCGACCTCTGCGTGGCGGACGAGGAGAAGGCCCGTGACATCCTCGGCCTGAGCGAGGGCCTGCGCGGCGAGGTCGCCAAGAACGCCGAGCTCCGCAC
>NZ_JBNNJZ010000409.1:0-7363 GCF_050270335.1 Streptomyces sp. NPDC059900 | reverse complement strand
ACGTTGGGCGGGACCTTCCCGTTCGGGGCGCTGCCCACGTCCGGGTCAGGGGGACGGTTGGCCAAGGGCGGCGACGCGGACAACCGCGCGGCACGTGACGCGCTGAACGGCGGTGCCGTGCCCGGGCGTCCGGACTCCGGCGGCGAGGACACGGATGCCGTGCTGATCGCGTCCGCGGCCGCGGGGGCGGCCGGTGTGCTCCTCGTCGGGCTCGGGCTCGCGTGGTGGCGCAGGCGGGGGTCCGGGGTCGCGGGCTGAGCCCCGTCCCATGACCGGCGCGGCCCGCACCAATCCCCCTGCGGGCCGCGCCCTCTCTCCGCTTCGGCCTCGGGGCACTTTCTCTCCTTGGCCCTCTTTCTCTTCTTCTCGACTCATCGACTTCTCGTGGAAGGTCCAGTGATGGCATTGCCTCGTCCTGTCGGCCGGTCAGTGGTGGCGGCCGTCGCTCTTGCGTTCACGATCACCGCGGGTGCCGTGGTGATCGGCGGTGAGGACGGGCCGGGCCGGTCGCCGTCGTCGTCCGTCGCCGTGGCGCCGGGCGCGCTTCGGGGTGCCGACCTCGATCGTGGCGTGGCGGCGCTGCAGACCCATCTGCGGGACCAGCCGCGCGACTTCGGGTCGTGGGCGACGCTGGGGACCGCCTATGTAGAGCAGGCCCGCACGCAGGGCGACCCGTCGCGCTACCGCGAGGCGGAACGCGCTCTGGACCGGTCCCTGGAGCTGCGGCCCCGCAATGACGCGGGGCTCGCGGGGCGGGCCGCGCTGGCCGCGGCCCGGCACGACTTCGCGGGGGCGCTGCGGCACGCGGAGGCCGCGCTCGACGTGAACCCGCGGAGCGAGGGCGCGCTGGCCTCGCGGATCGACGCGCTGGTCGAGCTCGGGCGGTACGGGGCGGCGTCGCGGGCCGCGGAGGAGGCCGATGCCCGCCGGCCGGGGGTGCCGGTGTTCACGCGGTACGCGTATGTGCGGGAGCTCCGGGGCGATGTGGCGGGGGCGCGGCGCGCGCTGTCGCTGGCGCTCGGCTCCGGTTCGGGGGCGGGTGCGGGTTCCGGCTCGGGTGGCGGGGACGTCGCGTATGTGGCCACGGCCCTGGGGCAACTCGCCTGGCGGCAGGGTCGGTACGGGGAGGCGCTCGAGCAGTGCGGGAAGGCGCTGCGGGCCGACGCCTCCTACCTGCCCGCGCTGGAGTGCCGGGCCAGGGTGTGGGCCGGGCGTGGCGATACGGAGCGGGCGATACGGGGGTTCCGGGAGATCGTCGCGCGGGCGCCGCTGCCGGGGCCGTTGGTCGCGCTGGGTGAGTTGTACGAGGCGCGGGGCGAGCGGGGCGACGAGGCGAAGGCCCGGCAGCAGTACGCGCTGGTGTCCGCGTGGGTGTCCCTGGCCCGGGCGAACGGGGTGAACGCGGACCTCGACGCGGCGGTCGCGCTGACGGACCACGGGACGCGGGACGAGCGGAGGGCGGCGCTGCGGGCGGCGCGGGCCGAATGGGGGCGGCGGCACACGGTGCACACGGCGGACGCGCTCGCCTGGGCCCTGCACGTCAACGGCCGCTCCGAGGAGGCCCTGCCGTACGCCCGCCGGTCCACGGCCACGGGGTTCCGCGAGGCGTCCTTCCTGTACCACCGGGGCGTGATCGAGGGGGCGACGGGCCACGCGGCTGCGGCTCGCCGCTGGAAGTCGGCGGCGCTGGAGCTGAACCCGGGGTTCTCCCCGACGGTTGCGAAGGCTGCAAAGGAAACGGGGGGAGCGTCGTGAGGCCGCCTTCACGTCGAGCTGGGGGCGGGGCCGCGCCGGCATGTCCGTCCTCGCCATCCGCCGGTGGGCGCTTGGCTACTTCGGCACCGGAGCGCCGCGAACCGTGCTCCGGGCGGAAATACCGGCACGTCCCCTCGCGTCTCGATGGCGTCTGGAGGTCGTCGGGACTGTCGCTGCGGGGCAATCTGGTGGATGGGCGGGAAAAGTCTGTTCGGGTGACGCACGCTGCGGGGCGGCCATGAAGCGGCGGATCCTGGCCTTGGGGGGCACCCTGCTCGCGGGGCTCGCGCTCACCCTGCTGCCCGCCGCCGAGGCGCACGCTCACCCTCTGGGGAACTTCACCGTCAATCGGTACGACGGACTCGTGGTGAGGCCCGGGCAGCTTCGGGTCGACCACGTCGAGGACCTCGCCGAGATCCCCGCCACCCAGGCCGAGCCCCGCATCAAGCGAATAGGGATGCGGAGCTGGGCCGAAGGGCGGTGCGAGGACGCCGCCCGCGGCAGCCGGCTGCGGGTGGACGGGCGAGCGGCGGAACTCCGCGTGGTGCGGGCCCGGGCGGTACGCCGGGACGGGCAGGCCGGACTGCCCACCCTGCGCGTGGAGTGCGAGCTCGGTGCCCCGCTCCCCCGGGGCACCGAGCTCGCCGCCGGCTTCAGGGCAGCGGGACAACCGGGACCCGGCTGGCGCGAAGTCACCGCGCAGGGCGACCGGATGACCCTGAGCGCATCGGACGTACCGCAGAAGTCCGTCTCCCAGCGCCTCACGCGCTACCCGCAGCGGCTGCTCGACTCGCCGCCCGGCGAGAACTCGGCGTCCCTGCGGATCACCCCCGGCGGCCCCGCCCTGAGCCAGGAGCGGCCCCCGGCACCGGCCTCCGTACTGCCGCGCGGCGCGGACCGGTGGACGCAGGCCCTCACCGGCCTGGTCGCCCGCCACGACCTCACCCCCGGCTTCGGCGGACTCGCCCTGGCCACCGCGCTGTTGCTGGGGGCGCTGCACGCCCTCGCGCCCGGCCACGGCAAGACGCTGATGGCCGCGACCGCCGCCGCGAGGGGCCACGCCTCGCTGCGGGACGTGCTGCCGCTGGCCGCCTCCGTGACCGTCACGCACACGCTGGGGGTGACCGCCCTGGGGCTGCTCGTCGCGGGAGGCTCGGTCGCGGCCCCGTCCGTCATCGCCTGGCTCGGAGTGGCCAGCGGCGTCCTGGTCACCGGCGCGGGAGCCCTGCTCGTGCGCAGAGCCTGGCGGCGGCGCGGGCACGCCCGGCAGCACCACCATCACCACGGACACGGACACGGGCATGGACATGAGCACGGGGACGGGGACGGGCACGGGCACGGGCACGGGCACGGGCAGCACCATCACACGCACGACGCCCCGCCCACCCTCCGCGGCGCCCTCTTCCTCGGCTTCGCCGGCGGTCTCGTGCCCAGCCCGTCCGCGGTCGTGGTGCTCGTCGGCGCCGCAGCCTTGGGCGAGGCCTGGTTCGGGCTGCTGCTCGTGCTCGCGTACGGGGTGGGGCTGGCCGTCACGCTGACGGCCGCGGGGTTCCTCGTGGTGCGGGTCGGGTCCATCGCCGGGCGGCGGGTGGTCCGCGGGCCCCGCTGGCTGCACCGGGCCACGCGGCGCTTCCTGCCCCTGGGATCCGCCTGTGTCGTGGTCGCCCTGGGGTGTGGATTGGTGTTCAAAGGGGCGGCAACAGCGCTCGGTTGAGGTAGTTTTGTGGAGAATCGCACGGCTGCGGATGGGGGACTCCCGTGAGCGGGAACGAGCGTGTGATCGCAGGACGCTACCGCCTCCTCGCCCCCTTGGGCGAAGGCGGGATGGGCACGGTCTGGCGGGCCAGGGACGAAGTCCTGGGCCGCGAGGTCGCGGTCAAGGAAGTGCGCGCCCCGGCCGGGCTTCCGGCCAGTGACGTCGAGCGGCTGTACGCCCGCCTGGAGCGGGAGGCCTGGGCCGCGGCCCGTATCCCGCACCGCAACGTCGTGACGGTCTACGACGTGGCGAGCGAGGACGGGCGCCCGTGGATCGTCATGGAGATCGTGCGGGGGCTCTCGCTCTCCGACGTCCTGGACGCGGAAGGGCCGATGCCACCGCAGCGCGCCGCCCGTATCGGCGCCGAGGTGCTCGCCGCGCTGCGGGCCGCCCATGAGGCCGGGGTGCTGCACCGCGACGTCAAGCCCGGCAACGTACTGATCGCGAACGACGGGCGGGTCGTCCTCACCGACTTCGGGATCGCCGTGGTGGAGGGCAGCTCGGCACTCACGATGACGGGCGAGGTGGTGGGCTCCCCCGAATTCCTCGCCCCGGAGCGGGCGTTGGGGCGCAAGCCCGGCCCCGAGTCCGATCTGTGGTCGCTCGGCGTGCTGCTCTACGCGGCCGTGGAGGGCATTTCGCCGTTCCGGCAGAACACCCCGCTCAGTACGTTGCGTGCGGTCGTCGACGAGGAACTGCCGCAGCCCCGGAACGCGGGCCCGCTGGCCCCGGTCGTCGAAGGGCTGCTGCGCAAGGACCCCGCGGCCCGGATCTCCGCCGCCGAGGCGGAGAACCAGCTGCGGCTCGTCGCGGCGGGCGGCGTTCCCGATGCCCCGACACCCCTCCCGTACATGCCGACCGTCACGTCACAGCAGCAACACCCATCCCCTTCGCCGCTTCCGCCGCCACCGGATCAGCAGGAGCCGGTCGTCAGCACGACCACCACCGTCCCGCCGACGCGTTCGCGCCGTTCGGTCCTCGTCCTCACCGCGGGCCTGGTCGCGCTCGCGCTGGCTCTCGGCGGGATCGCGTACGCCCTGATCAACCGCGACGACGGCGGCGGGGGCGGCAACAGCAGCGGCTCCTCCGAAGGCGGCGGCAACACAAGCGGCGGCAACGACGGCGACACCAGCGGCGGCGGCTCCGGCGGCGGCAAGAGCGGCGGCAACAACACGTCGGGCAGCAACGAAGGCAGCTCCAACAACGGCGGGAACGGCAACGGCAACGGCTCCGACGGCGGCGATTCCACGACCGGCGGCAACGGCGGAGGCTCGACCACGCACCCCGCGCAGTCCGTGAAGGTCTCGGTCACCGGCTCGTACACGCAGTACAGCGGCGCCTGTCCGCCCGCCGCCGGGCAGGCCCCCTCGTTCACCGCGACGTTCACCGTGGGGCGGGTTCCGGTCACCGTCGACTACCGCTGGGTGACCAAGTCGGGCGAGCCGAGCGACTCCGGCTGGAAGACGCTCAGCTTCGCGTCGGGCGGCGGCAAGACCAAGCAGGTGCACCACACGGAGACGGTCACGGGCGAGCCGGGCTCGACGTACCAGAACTCGATCAGCGTGGAGGTGCGCAGCCCGGTGAAGGCCACCTCCAACTCCGTCGCGTACTCGGTGAAATGCGAGGAGGAGCCCCCGACGACGGGCGGGGGCTCCTCCTCCTATGCGCCGAACTCCTGACTGCCGGACTCGTGACTGCCGGACTCCTGACCTCCGGACTCGTGGGCGCCCGGAGTACGGGCGCCCGGAGTCAGCGGGTCAGGACGCAGCCGCGCTGAGCACGGGAAGGTAGCCGCCGGACTGGCCCGCGGCCTTGGGGTGGTAGGACTCGCCGATGTTGGTCCAGTTCACGCTGTGCAGCCACGCGTCGCCCGAGCAGATCTCGTGCCCGGTGAACTTGGCGGCCACATCGCCGAAGGCGAAGCCGTGGTCGGCGGCGCGCTTGGCCGTGGTGGAGTTGAGGAAGTCGGACGCGCTGTTGATGGCGCTGCGCTCCTTCTCGGAGAGACCGGCGATGCAGCCGCCGCCGAGCTTGTAGAAGCGGGGGTATCCGAGCACGACGACCTTGGCGGCCGGTGCCTTGGCGCTGATCGCCGAGTAGACCTTGTCGAGGTTGCCGGGCAGCGTCGTCTCGACGTAGCTGCGCGCCGTCGCGATCCGTGCCAGGCACTTGCTCTCGGACTGCAGGACGCAGGTCGTCATGACGTCGGCGAAGCCGGCGTCGTTGCCGCCGATGGTCAGGCTGACGAGGCCCGTTCCCGCGCCGAGCGGGCCGAGTTGGCCGGAGAGAACATCACCCGTACGGGCACCGGAACATGCCGTGAAGTTGAAGCTGGAGGGTGAGTTCGCGGCGGCCCAGAGCGCGGGGTACGCGCGCGGGGTGCGCTTGCAGTCGCCGCTTCCGCTGTCGTATCCGCCGGCTCCGACACCGGACGAGTAGGAGTCGCCGAGCGCCACATAGCCGGTGGCGGCGGCCTGTTGGCCGGACGGGGCTGCCTGTGCCGCTGCGGCCCCGGTGAGGGCGAAGGCGGTGGCGAGGAGGAGTGAGGAAGCGTATGCCGTGATTCGGGACAATCTCATGGAACCTCCCTTAGCAGGATTTCTGCCACGACTGTGGTACCACTCCCCTCGGGCCACCGGTAGTGTCCATGTCAACAAGTTCGCGTGTAATTCCCCTTCCCGCAGAGCGAGTTGCCCTCCCGTTCAGGGCCCCGAAGGGGAACATCTGCACACTCCCTCCGCATCTTGACGGGCCGCCGTGGACTGCGCGACATTGAAGCCCGGCATCCGGCGCGTCGGGGGGCAAAGTCGCCAATGCAGACCATCAGGATCAAGGCACCGTCATCAGACACCGCGCGCGGCCCGTCGGACCCGCCGATCCGTCACGAGGACGCGCTGCCGCTGCTCGCGGGAACGGCTGTGGCCGTGGCCGCCGTCGGCGCGATGCTCGCGCTCACGGACATCGCATCGCCGCTGCGCGCCCCCTTCACGCTGTTCTTCCTGCTGGCCGCTCCGGGCGCCGCGATCGCCGCCGCGCTCCGCGGACTCGAGCCATGGGGCCGGATCTTGGCTTCCGTTTCCGGGGCCGTCGCGGTCAACCTGTTGGTGGCCCAGGCGATGCTGGCCCTGCACATCTGGTCCGTGCGCGGCGGGGTCGCGGCCATCACCGTGATCGGCTCGCTCATCTATCTGCTGGTACTGGTACGGAGGTTGCGACGCCGTACCCCGACGAGGCGGACCTCCTGACGTGGACATCACCGTGCACCGCCCCGGAGAACTCACCGCCGCGGACCGGGTGGCCTGGACGGCGTTGCAGTCCAAGGCGCACCTCCACGGCTCCCCGGAGCTGGCCAACCCCTTCCTCTCCCCCGAGTTCACCCTCGCGGTGGGCCACTGGCGCCGCGGGGTGCGGATAGCGGTCGTGCGCGAGGCCGGTGAGCCGGCGGCCTTCTTCCCGTTCCAGAGATCCATCACCGGCGTCGGCCGGGCCATCGGGCTCGGCGTCTCGGACTGCCAGGGCATGGTGCACCGGCCCGGCTTCACCTGGGACGCGCGAGAGCTGTTGCGGGCCTGCGGGCTCGCGATGTACGAGTTCGACCATCTGGCCGGCGGCCAGGGGCCGTTCGAGGCGGGCGCCTCCGGCTCCTTCGCCTCCCCCGTCATGGACATCGACCAGGGGTACGAGGCCTATCTCGGCCAGCTCAAGGCGAAGTCGCCGAAGTTCACCCGCTCGACCCTCTCCAAGGAGCGCAGGCTCGGGCGCGACCACGGCACCGTTCGCTATGTGCACGACGAGCGCGACCCCGCGGTCCTGCGCACCCTGATGCAGTGGAAGTCGGCCCAGTACCGCAGC
>NZ_JBNNJZ010000408.1:0-7374 GCF_050270335.1 Streptomyces sp. NPDC059900 | reverse complement strand
CTCCTCGTACGCCCGCCCGCCGATCCGGGCCTGCCCGGCGTCCGGCCGGTCCAAGCCCATGATCATCCGCATGGTGGTCGACTTCCCCGATCCGTTGGGGCCGAGGAACCCGGTGACCGCGCCCGGCAGCACGTCGAAACTCAACGCGTCGACGGCGACGGTGGATCCATACCGCTTGGTGAGACCTTGGGCCTCGATCATCACGACTCCTGCCGCAGACCTGGTGGGACCGGACACCTCACGTTAGATCGCGGCCAAGATCCGCCGGAACGCGGATTTCCTCCGTCTGGCCTGGGGGTTTTCCCCCAGAGGTCCGGGCGCAAAGGTCCGGGGCGCGCCCGGTGGCCACCCGGTAAGCAGGTGCCTCGTCGCACCCCATGACGTGACTGTCATCAATAACAAGCCCTTCGGCCCTCCCGGGCCACGTACGGTCGGCACATGGTTGACCAGAGATATTCGCCGAGCGCGGTGTGCGACTTCGCGACGTGGGAGGGCGTCCTGCGGCTGCTGCGGCAGGGGCGGACGGAAAAGCAGGGGAGCGATGCCATTCGCGTGGCGGGGCGGATCGGTCGACAGAGTTGGAGTCTGCCGCTGCGGCGGGAACAGCCGGGGCAGTCGGGGCAGGTGAGCCAGTCGGAGCAGGTGAGCCGGGGCGCGGGTGAGGACTTGCCGGGCGAGACGGAGGCGGCGGAAACGACGGAGGCAGTGGAGCGAGTGCGGCGGGCACTCGTGGAGGCCGGTGTCGACGGCGTCTCGTTCAACGTGAAGATCATGCCGGACGGGCAGAGCACGCTGCGTCTGCTCGGGGCCAGCCCTGCCGTGCGATCCAGTGTCGGCCCGTCGGATGCGGGGACGCTCCTCCTGGTCGAGGGCGCCGTTCCCGAACCCTGGCGGCGTCTTCCCGATCCCGTACCCGGGGCGGTGGTGGCGCCTTCGGCGGATCCGGCGCTGCTGGAACGGACCCTCCGGGAGCGGCTTCCGAATGCCGTCGGCGCGACGGAAGTGGAGATCGCCGCCGCGGAAGCGCGCCTCGGTGTCTGTCTGCCGGAGGAACTCAAGGTGCTCTACCGGGTGGCAGGCGCGCGGTGGGAGGACCCGGACGAGGACTACGAGGCGATGGACCGTGCGGGATCGGCGGTGGGCTGCGAGCTTTTCCCGCTGGACGAGTTGTACGTCGCAGATGCTGCGTCCCGCCTGTGCCCGTGGGAGTCCGTGGCGATGGAAGCGGTCGTCACCCCGCCCGGCGCCGCGGTGCAGGGCTTGGTCGGCTCGCCCGGCTGGATCGCCTTCGGGGACAACGGCGGCGGGGACCGTCTTTGCGTCGATCTGACTCCCGGACCGTGCGGACACACAGGGCAGATCATCATTCTCGGTCACGAGGAGAATGCCGGCGCGGGCCTGGTCGCCGATTCGCTCACCGATCTGGTGCTGGACCGGCCGCCCGGCGAGCGGCGTGGCAGCCCGGGCGGTGATTGGCCGCCGGTCGTGGCTCATGTCAACATCCGCGGCCTGCCGAGCGTCGAGGCGGCCGCACACCCCGCGTTGGAGGTCTTGTCCATCGGTGTCCGGGAGGCGGAGCCGCTGAGCCTTGCCCCGGTCTTCGGGCTGCCCCGCCTGCGGACTCTGGCCGCCTGCCCCGGCACGCTCGCCGACCCGGTGGAGATCGGTGAGTTGAGCGCGCTGGAGTTTCTGGAGTTGGGCCCGGAGGACTGGCGCGTCCTGCTCGACGCGGGGGCGGTCCCGCGCGGCCTGCTGGCCGCGGTCGTCAGGGACCAGGGCGATGGGGACCCGCTGTCCACCGTGGTCATTGCCAACGAACTCCTGGCCCTGTGGGACCGGCCCCGGATCATCCGGACCGCCCTCGTGGGAGATCTCGGCCCGTTGCCCGCGTAGGGAAATCTCGGCTCCCGGGCGACCGATTCTGGTTTGGGCAGCGCGCCGGCGCCCGCGTGGCTATCCGCGCGAAGTGAGAGCGCGGCGTGCCGCGCTGATGACGTTGTGGGCGTCGGCCCCGTATACGGCCGACTCGCTCAGGAGGTTCCAGGTGCGCACGTAGGTTTCCACGCTGGGCGCGTCGTCCAACCACAGCTCGGCGTGCCAGGTCTCGACCACGACTTGTTGGTCGTCGTACATCCAGAACGCTGTCGCGGGCGGGATTTTCAGGGATGCCGACAGGGGGATGATGCCGAGCTCTACGGTGCTCATCCCGACGGTCCCCGTGAGTCGGTCGAGCTGAGCCGCGAGTACCGAGGGTGGACAGACGAGTGCGTGCAATGCTGCTTCCCACATGATGAGGTGGAAGCGCTTCGAGGTGTCGTAGAGGGCGGATTGGCGCTGCATTCGCGCATTGACCGCGGCTTCGGTGTCCTTGGGGGAATGTTGGAGCTCCGCGTAGCGGCTGAAGATTGACCGAGCGTAGTCGGGTGTCTGAAGAATCCCCATGATCATGGAGGATTCCCAGCCGCGGAGGACCGAGGCGCGCGCATGCTCCGTGTTGTGCGCATCCTGCACGGCGCGGTGGCCGCTGGAAAGTTGGCGGCGCCATGACCGGACGTGGGACTCGATCCCCTGGAGCATCGCGTTGAGTTCGTCGAATGCCTCCGGCTGGCCGGTTCCCTCGGCGAATGATCTGAGGTCGTCAGCCGTGGCGAGTTGCTGGCCGCGTTCGAGTCGGCTGACCTTCGACTGCGCCCATCCCACACGGGCGGCGAGTTCTGTTCCGGTGAGCCGACCGCCAGGGCGATTGACTCGCAAGGACCGCAGCCGCAGCCCGAGAGTCTCTTTCGCTTGCTGGTAGTCGGTGCTCACTCGATCACACTCGCTAGTCGGTCGTGGCCACCTGGGCCACGATGTGTTCGTACGGCACGGCGTGATGCATCGCGGCGTCACGCGCTTGGGCATAGCGGTTGACCGCGGCGGGCTCCGTGATGAGCTCGACATCCGTCAGGTTGTCGTGGTCATCGAAGTTGAGCAGGGCGACCAGCCGGGAGTCGAAGAGCCAGAAGTCCTGAGCGGGGAGTCGTAGACGTTCGCCGTCGCTGCGCCACAGGCAGCGGATGTTTTCGCCCACGCCGCTGTTACGGCGGGCGTTGTCCAGGAGGTAGAGCTGGCCGACCGTCGGCGGATTGTCGACGATGCGTACCCGCTCGAACCGCTTGCCGAGCGCGGTCTGTTCGAGGCGCTCAGCGCACCACTGTGCATCGACACCGTTCCATTGCACGGGCTCGCCACGGGTGAACTGTGCGTAGGTCTGGGTGAGTTCGTCGCTTGCGTAGCGGCGCCGTGATTCCAGCCGCCATGCGGTGTGCTCGAACTGCGTGAACAGGCGGTCGAACTCGGCCAGTCCGATGATGTCGGGCACCCGGGTGACCTCCTTGGGGCCGAAGTCGACGAGCAGTTGCGGCGGGACGACGATGGCTACTTCGCCGGTGCCGAGGTGCTGAAGCTGGCCGACGTCTTCGTGGCTGAGGGGCGGGCCGTGCACGATGACTTCTTGTGAGTCCAGGTCTTCATGAATGGCGGGGCAGCCGTTGACGCCGCTGCCCGTGCCGTTGAAGCGTAGTCGCCTCATGATCGTGTCCTTTCGTGGGGACGTGATCCGCTGAGCATCGCGAGATCTGGAGGCTTGCGGTACAGCATTGCGCAGGACATATCTGCATGCAGCCGCATTTCGAGCCAGCAATTGCGCATGGCCGCGCATAATGCGTGGTGACTCTCCATGCATAGTCCCTAGCGTCCCGTTCATGGACACAACGCATGAGCCGCAGGAAGCCGCCCCGCATGCGCCGCCTGAGGAGCTGAGGGCGGCGCTGGTCGGGGCGGGCATCGTCTTTCCGTCCCCGGGAGTTGATCACGCGTCGCCCGGACCGGGACCGGTGAACACGGGGCGTGCTCGCGCAGAGGTGGTCACACGGCTGGCTCGGCAGCGACGGCGAGAGGGTGGTGGGTGATATGTGCACGCACCCCGTCGGCGCCTTGGTCGTCGACACCGCGAGGAACCGGATGAGCCGCGTGATGGGCCATGAAGGCCCCTGTCTCCAGCTGCGTCCGCCGGGCGGCGGCCGCGAGTGGGACGCAAAACCTGCGAGCGTGCGGCGCGCAGACGAGGACGACCGCCTGCGGGCCGGCATCTTCGAGGTGAAACTGCGGCCGCGGGGACCCTTGGCATGAGCGCGGACAAGACGACACCGAAGCTGCCGGATCCGGCCACGCTGAGCGGCCTCCAGCTCACCGAGCAGGCCTGCGCGCTGTGCGGCAAGCGCCTGTTCCGGGACCGCTTCCTCGGTACGGTGACGTACATCGAGCGCGACCGGCCGGTTACGGCACAGCTGTGGGCCTGCGCCCCTGACTGCGGGGCCCGCGACGATGCCCCCGCGCCGAGGACCCCGACGCGTACCTGAAGGTCTGCTAACGCTGTCGAAAACCCGTCCGGAATCCGGCCTCTTCCAGGGTGGCCCTCCGAAGCCGGGCAACACCCCGCGAGCGCTGTCGGCCACACGGCTTCATGCGTGCGGGGTGCGTGGCGCCGCGGCCTCCAGTTCGGTGACGGTGCCCGACATGATCGTTCGCAGGTTCAGGGTGATGTGCTCCAGGGGCCAGTCCCACCAGGCCAGTTCGAGGAGTCGTGCGACGTCCTCGTCGCTGTGGCGGCGGCGTATGAGGCGGGCGGGGTTGCCGCCGACGATTGCGTAGTCGGGCACGTCGTCGACGACGACGGCTCCGGAGGCGATGATCGCGCCGTGCCCGATGCGGACGCCCGGCATCACCGTCGACCGGTAGCCGAACCACACGTCGTTGCCGACGACGGTGTCGCCGCGGCCGGGCAGTCCGGCGATGAGATCGAAGTGCTCGGCCCACGATCCGCCCATGATCGGGAAGGGGAAGGCGGAGGCGCCGTCCATGCGGTGGTTGGCGCCGTTCATGATGAACCGCACGCCTTCGCCCAGGGCGCAGTACTTTCCGATGACCAGCTTCTCGGGGCCGTAGTGGTAGAGCACGTTGCGGGTCTCGAAGGCGGTCGGGTCGTCGGGATCGTCGTAGTACGTGAAGTCGCCGACCTCGATGAGGGGCGAGGTGACGAGGGACTTCAGGAGCACGACGCGGGGCTGCTCGGGCATGGGGTGCACGACGGTGGGATCGGCGGGTGTCAGCGGCATGGCGCGGTGGATCCTTCGTGAGAATGCCCGGAGGCGGCGCGAGGAACGGCCGATTCACGATTGCAGGCCCCCGGGAGCCGGAACAAGATCGGAATGCGGAAGGATGCATTAGCCGGGCTAATGACGGGGGGCGATGATGGAGCGGCATGAGATCGAGGTCTTCCTGACGCTGGCCGGGGAACTGCACTTCGGGCGTACGGCCGACGTGCTGGGTGTCTCGCAGGGCAGGGTGAGCCAGACCGTCAAGGCCATCGAACGCCGGATCGGTGCCCCGCTGTTCGACCGGTCGAGCCGCCGCGTCGCCCTGACCCCGCTGGGCCGGCAACTGCGCGCGGACCTCGAGCCGCACCACCGGGGCATCCAGCAGGCGATCAGCCGCGCCACCGAAACCGCCCGCAGCCTCACGGGGCGGCTGGCCGTGGGCTACACCGCGGCCTGGAGCGGCAGCCTCCTCCTGCGGGCCGTCGACCGGCTGCGCGCCCGTCATCCCGACTGCTCCGTCGAGATCCACGAGGATTCCTACGGCGCCACCTTGCAGTCGCTCCGTACCGGCAGGACCGACCTGCATCTGGCCGAACTGCCCGTCGACGAGCCCGACATCACCGTGGGGCCCACGCTCTTCAGCGATGCCCGCGCCCTCGCGGTACCGGCGGCTCACCCGCTGGCCGCGCACGAGACGGTCTGCCTGGAGGACCTCGCGCTCGCGCCGCTGATCGTTCCTGCGGGCATGCCGCAGGTGTTCGTCGATGCCCACTACCTGCGGCACACGCCCAGCGGCCGCCCGATTCCGCGGGGCCCGGCCGCCTCCCGCTGGCAGGATTTCCTCACGCTGGTGGGATCGGGCAAGGGCGTCACGCTCACCTCCGTGCGGGCGGCCACCTTCTACGCCCGCCCGGACGTCACCTACGTCCCCTTCCGCGATGCCCCGCCCATCCGGTACGCGTTGCTCTGGCCCACCCGGAGGGCCGACGCCAAGGTCCACGCCTTCTCGCGCATCGTCGCCGAGCTCGCCGCGGACACCTGACCGGCCCGCCGGCCGGCCGCCTGCGGGCCGTTCGGCGGGGCGCGGCCACCGCTCGGGTGAATCACCTGGCGTGTACGCGTGCCGGGGGCGACCGCCGGTGCGTTCTCGTGCACAGCATTCCGGTGTGATCATCGGGCGAATGGGTGCGAGCGTCGTGCGGTCGGCGCGGTGGCTGCTGGCCGGCCTGCTCCTGACCGCGGGCTGCTGGTCGGCCGCCGGGCCCTGTGCCGCCGACGGCGTCGGGCCGGGCGGGCTCGCCCTGGAGGTCACGGTGAACACCCGGCCGGGCCTCGGTGCCGTGCGCCCAGGTATCCGTACCGGCGGCGTCGTCGTCAAGTCGTACCGTCTGGTCAATCGCAGTGGCGCCGACCTGTACGAGGTGCGGGTGCGGGACCCCGGAATGCCGGGCGCCGCCATCCGCTGCCCCGGCGGACGGGACCGGGTGCCGATGCTGGCCGGACTGCGCTCGGTGCGCTGCACGGCGACCGGGACCGCGCGCCCCGGATCCTGGATCAGCCAGGTCCGGGCGTTCGCACAGCAGCCCTATCTGCGCGGCGGCGGCATGCAGGCGGCCGCGCATTCCCGGCGGGCGGGCGGATGGCGGATGGCCGCCGGTCCTCTGCGCGCCGGCGGTGTGCAGGCGACGGCGCGTTCGGGATATGCCGGGGTCGGCGCCGCGTTGGCCCTGACGGAGACGGCGCGTGTGACCGGCCCGCGGCAGGCGCAGGTGCGTTATGTCGTGGCCAATCGGGGCAATCGGGCCGTCCACGGCGTTCGGCTCACGGATCCGGTCCTTGGTGCGGACCGCATCGTCTGTGCGGGCGGGCGACCGGTCGTCGCTCATCTCGCCGCGGGGGCGCGGGCCGCGTGCACCGCCGTCGTACGGCGTCCTGCTGGTACGTACGCCAGCGCGGGGCGCGCCGAGGGCAGCGACCTGATCCGCACCCTCGGACCGCGCGGCCAGGCGGTGATACCCCCGCAGCTGACGGCCCGGGCCCGGGCCCGCTTCACGCTGCGGGCTGCGGCGTCCGTCCCGTCCGTGGCGCCGCGGCAGGGGGCGCCGGGAACGCCGGGGGCGCCAGGGGTGCCGGGGACGCCGGGGATGCCCGTGGGAGTTCCCGGGCAGCGGCCGCTGCCCGGTCCGCCGGGAGCCGCGCCCCGCCTCGTGTGGCATCTGGCCGCCGTGCCCCGGCC
>NZ_JBNNJZ010000407.1:0-7442 GCF_050270335.1 Streptomyces sp. NPDC059900 | reverse complement strand
GTCGGCAAGTGGTATCCCGAACGAAAGGGCGGGAAGACCGGCTTCGTCAACGGCGGATTCGCCTACGGCTCGGTGCCGTTCGTGTTCATCTTCACCGGATACATGGACCTGACGAACTTCCGCTGGGTGCTTGTTTCCGTCGGTCTCTTCCTGGCGGCGATGGTCGCCGTGGCCGGCTACTTCTTCCAGGACCCGCCGAAGAACTGGTGGCCGGCCGACGTGGACCCGCTGCGGCCGCCGACCGACCCGCGGGCCAGGCGCGCGCTGGCGATGAACCCGCCCGCCGTGCACCAGTACACGCCCAAGGAGGCGTGGCAGACCGGCCGGGTCGCACTGATGTGGTTCTGTCTGCTGTGCACGTCGGGCGTGAACATCTTCGGCATCGCATTCCAGGTGGACATCGGCAAGGAAGCCGGATTCGCCGGCGGAATCGTCGCCACGGCCATGTCGCTGAAGGCCATCGTCAACGGCACGGGCCGGGGTGTCATCGGCTGGCTGTCGGACCGCTATGGACGCAAGCGGTGCCTGATCTTCGTCTGCATCGTGCTCGGTCTCTCGCAATACGGAATTCTGTGGGCGGCGGACATCAAGAACCTTCCGCTGTTCCTGATCTTCTCCAGCATCTCCGGATTCGGCGGCGGCGCCATCTTCCCGATGTTCGCGGCGATGACCGCGGACTACTTCGGCGAGAACAACAACGCCTCCAACTACGGCCTGGTCTACAGCTCCAAGCTGGTCTCCGGGCTCCTCGGCTCCGGCATGGGCGCCATCGTGGTGAGCAACTGGGGCCACACCGGGGCCTTCACACTGGCCGGTTCCATTTCCCTGTTCGCGGGATTCGTCGCGCTCTTCCTCTCGCAACCCGGAAGGCCGAAGGACAAAGGCATCACACCCAATCCGCAACCCCTCGGTGAGGAGATGGCCTGATATGACGGCGGAACCCATCGCCGCAAGGAACAAGGCGCCGGACAACGGCACCCCGTATCGCGAGATCACCGACGAGCACGGCCGCGTCTATCGCGTGGGCGAGACGGACCGGGACATCCTCGGCCACTCCCGCAAGATCATGGTGTATCTGCCGTGGATCGCGATGATGGCCATCAGTGTCTTCGAGTACGCGTTCGGCTCGGCGGAGGACACCCTGTCCCACGCCCACGGCTGGACGCAGTCCAACACCTTCTGGATTCTGAGCGTCTGGGTCTTCTTCCAGGCGGGCATAGCGTTCCCGGCCGGATGGATGCGCGAGAGGGGAATCCTGACTGCGCGGGGCGCCATGTACACCGGGTCGTTCATGTGCCTGATCGGATTCCTCGCCCTGTCCCACCTGAACAACGTATGGCTCGCGATCATCGGGTTCGGCGTCATCGGCGGCGTGGGTTCCGGCTTCGTCTACGCGACCTGCATCAACATGGTCGCCAAGTGGTTTCCCGAACGCCGCGGAGCCAAGACCGGATTCGTCAACGGCGGCTTCGCCTACGGCTCGCTCCCGTTCATCTTCATCTTCAATTACGCCTTCGACACGGGCAATTACCACCGCGTCCTCGACCTGATCGGCGCGTACATCCTGGTCGTCGTCCTGGCCTGTGCCTTCTTCTTCAAGGACCCGCCGAAGAACTGGTGGCCCTCCGAAGTGGACCCGCTGGAGAAGTCGGGCACCTCCAAGGACGCGGCGAGCCTCGCCAAGAACCCGCCCGCGGTGCGGCAGTTCACTCCGAAGGAGGCCATCAGGACGGGCATGCTGCCCCTGATGTGGTTCACCCTCGTCATGACGGCGGGTGTGTCCATCTTCGGGATCTCCTTCCAGGTGGACTTCGCCAAGGAGGTGGGCTTCGGGCCGCTGGTCGCCGCCACGTCGATGGGGCTCATGGCGGTCATCAACGGCATCGGACGCGGGGTGGTCGGCTGGCTCTCCGACATCTGGGGGCGCAAGGCGACCCTGGTGTTCGTGATCCTGGTCCTCGGCCTCTCCCAGTTCGGTGTCATCTGGGCGGGCGACATCCACAGCGAGTGGCTGTTCCTGGTCTTCGCCTTCCTCTCGGGATTCGGCGGCGGCGCGTTCTACCCGATGTTCGCGGCGCTGACCCCGGACTACTTCGGGGAGAACTACAACGCCACCAACTACGGGCTCGTCTACAGCGGCAAGCTGATCAGCGGCCTGTTCGGCGGCGGGCTCGGCTCCATGGTGGTGGCCGCGTGGGGCTACAACGGCGCGTACGCGCTCGCGGGCGGCATCTCCATGCTGGCCGCGGCCGTCGCCCTGCTGCTGCGGCAGCCGGGACGGGAGCGGGCTCCCGCACCCGCATGATCTCCGTGACGACACACAGCTCTCGCCGCGCGGCTGCCGCGCGGCGAGAGCTGTGTGTGCGGGTGCTGCGGTGCCCGGTGGCCCGGTGCCTCAGCGCTTCTTGCGGAGGGCCGCCAGGTTGTCGTAGCCGACCTTCGCGAGCTTCAGGGACTGGCCGAGGTCGGTGCCGCTGGGCGCGTTGTCCTGCTCGACCATGGGGTTGTGGTAGTTCTTCTCGCCGACGCGGCTGAAGAAGGTGCGGTAGTCGATGACTCCCTCACCGAAGGCCACCATGTCGTAGCCCTCGCCGCTGGTGTCGTTGCGCGTGCCGTCCTTGGCGTGGAACAGCGGGTAGCGCTTGTTGTTGCGGCTGACGAGCGCGGCCGGGTCGAAGACCTTCTCGCGCTGGGAGCCGTCGTGCGCGGTGTACGTGTGGAACTTGTACTGCGCGACGTGCGCCCAGTAGATGTCCATCTCCAGCCACACCGACCTCGGGTCGGTGGCCTTGAGGAAGTACTCCAGCTTGCGGATGCCGGAGCTGCGGGTCGGGCGGCCCTGCGCGTCGAGCGGACCGCCGTCGAGCAGGAAGCCGTACGCCGCGTCGTGGTTGTGGGTGTAGAGCTTGATGCCGGCCTTGCGCGCGATGGCGCCCAGGGCGTTCCACTTGTCGGCGGCGACGTCCCAGTCGGCCTTGTACGAGCTGTTGGTGGGGTCGCCACCGGTGCCCATGTGATCCATGCCGAGGATGTTGGCGATCTCGAGGTGCTTCTTGAACGTGTCCAGGTCGGGCTGCGACAGCGGCCACGATCCCGGTATGAAGCCGTGGTTGCCCTGGGCGCGCAGTCCGTAGTCGTCGAGCCAGGAGCGCAGCAGCTTGGCGCCCTCGACTGACTCCAGGCTGGCACCGCCGGGGGCGTTGGCGTGCTGGCCGTAGCCCGCGAACTCGACCTGCTTGTAGCCGTAGCGGGCCAGTTCCTTGAACACCTCGCGGAAACCCGAGGGCAGGGTGGAGGCGAGCGGGTCGCGGCCGGTCGCGTCACGCACCGTGTAGAGGATGATGCCGCGCTTCTTCGCGGGCACCAGTTCGCTGCCGTGGCCATGACCGTGGCCGTGGCCGCCCTTCGGCTGGGGCTGGGCGAAGGACGGTGCCGCGCCGAACACGGGCGCGGCGATCGCGCCCGCGCCGACTGCGGTGCAGGTGCTGAGGAAGCGGCGGCGGTTGATGCCGAGACGCTGTCTGAGGGCCTCGTCGGCGGAAGTGTCGTGGATGTCGGTCACGGGTGCCTCTCCTGGGCTCTTGGACGTGGGCTTTTCGACGTGCGGGCGGACGCCACCGGCGCGTTGTCAGTGGCGCGTGCTTGACTCTCTTCAACGCTCCTGGCCGGGCGGAACGGCGGGGCGAGGTGTGTGTCTCAGCCCAGACCGGCCAGGTCGAGGAGGAGGGATTTCACGGCGGTGGCCGCGATCCTGTCGGGAAAAGCATGGGGGGTGGAGCTGATGATGAGCGGACCGTCGTCGTCGCTCAGGGGGAGGCGGCCGTGGCTGCCGCGAATAGGTGAGGCGTCCAGGGGCACGACCGCCATGCGGTAGCGCATGCCGAGCTTCTTGCGGGCCAGCGCCTTCGCCGCCTTGACCTTCACGTAGGGGTCGAGGGGGTCCATGAAGAGCTCGACGGGGTCGTAGCCGGGTTTGCGGTGGATCTCGACGAGCTGCGCGAAGTCGGGCGCGCGGTCGTCGTCGAGCCAGTAGTAGTACGTGAACCAGGCGTCCGGCTCCGCGACGGCGACGAGTTCGCCGGAGCGCGGATGGTCCAGATGGTTGGCCTTCTTGCCCTCATCGTCCAGGAGTTGCTCGATACCGGGCAGGTCGGCCAGGGCCTGGCGGGTGACCTCCAGGTCCTCGGGCCTGCGCACGTAGATGTGGGCGATCTGGTGGTCCGCGACGGCGAAGGCACGGGAAGTCATCGGGTCGAGGTACTCCATGCCGTCCTGGGTGTGCACTTCCAACAGTCCGGCGCGGCGCAGGGCGCGGTTGATGTCGACGGGACGGTCCACGCGGGTGATGCCGTACTCGGACAGGGCGACGACGGTGCGGCCCTCCGCCTTCGCCTCGTCGAGGAGAGGAGCGATGGTCGCGTCGAGTTCGGCGGCGGCCTGGTGGGAGCGCGGGTCGTCGGGGCCGAAGCGCTGCAGGTCGTAGTCGAGGTGAGGGAGGTAGCACAGGGCCAGGTCGGGGTGGCGGGTGCTGATGATGTGGCGGGTGGCGTCCGCGATCCAGCGGCTGGAGACGATGTCGGCGCCGGGGCCCCAGAAGTGGAACAGGGGGAAGGTGCCCAGCTTTTCGGTGAGTTCGTCGTGCAGGGCCGGGGGCCTGGTGTAGCAGTCGGGTTCTTTGCGGCCGTCGGCGTAGTAGACGGGACGGGGGGTGATGGTGATGTCGGTGTCGGCGCCCATGGCGTACCACCAGCAGATATTGGCGACGGTGTAGCCGGGGTGCGCGCGGCGGGCGGCGTCCCACAGCTTGTCGCCGGAGACGAGGCCGTTGTGCTGACGCCACAGGAGTACGTCGCCGAGTTCGCGGAAGTACCAGCCGTTGCCGACGATGCCGTGCTCGGCGGGGGTGGTGCCGGTGAGGAAGGTGGACTGCGCGGCGCAGGTGACGGCGGGCAGGACCGTGCCGAGCGGGGCCCGGGAGCCGGACTGGCCCAGGGACTTGAGGTGCGGCATGTGGTCGAGGAGACGGGGGGTGAGGCCGACGACGTCCAGGACGAGGAGGGGTGTGGGGCTCATGGCAGTTCCTTCAGTCCGAGGTCCGTCAGGAGGTCGCGGGCGAGGGTGAGTTCGGCGGCGATTCCGTCGGCGAGCTGGGGGCGGGAGCGGGGGCGCAGTTCGGGCGGCAGCGCCTGCCAGGTGTAGGTCTCGACCTCGAGGTGACGGGTGCGGGGGCCGGGGCCTCCGACCAGCTGGGCGAGGGTGTCCTTGAGTACGGGGAGCGTGGAGGTGAGGGGCGGCGCGGGAGCCGCGTGCAGGGGGACGTGGAAGTGGGCGCGCCAGGGTGCGCTCTCGGGCAGGGCGTCGCCGGCGAGGGATTCGCCGAGGTCGTCGGTGCCGTGCAGTCCGGCCGCGGTCAGGGTGCGGGTCTGGTGCAGGAAGCGGGGTTCGTCGAAGGCGGCGAGGGCTTCGCGTACTTCGGGCAGATGGGGGTGTTCGGCGTGCAGGGCGGCGGAGAGCTGGGACTTGACGACGGGGATGCCCGCGGCGGCGAGCGCGTCGAGCGCGGTCTGCGGGTCCTCGAAGGAGGTGGCGAGATGACAGGTGTCGACGCAGACACCGATGCGGTCGTGGCCGATCGCGGTGAGCGGGGCGATCGCGTCGGCGGTGGTCTCCACGGTGCAGCCCGGTTCGGGTTCGAGGCCGATGCGGATGGACTTGCCGGTCAGTTCGGCCAGGGCGTCCAGGCGTTGGGCCAGTGCGGTCAGCGCGGAACGGGCGGCCTCGGCACGGGTCGCGTCGAAGGGGGTGCGCCAGGCGAGGGGAAGGGTGGAGATGGTGCCGTCCGCGACATCGTCCGGGAGGAGCGCGGCAAGGAGGCGGGCCAGGTCGGTCGTGTGGGAGAGGCGCTCGGGGTCGGTCCAGTCCGGCTTGTAGACGCGGTACTTGACCTCTTCTGCGCCGAACCCCTCATACGGGAACCCGTTGAGGGTGACGACCTCCAGGCCGCGCCGGTCGAGTTCGGTGCGCAGACCGCGCAGCGCGGCCGGATCGGTGACCAGGGCATGGGCGGCGTCCTTGGCGAGCCACAGACCGATGCCCAGACGGTCCCTGCCGAGCCGTTTGCGTACGGGTTCGCAGTGGTCGCGCAGTTGCGCGAGGACGCCGTCGAGGGTCTCGGCCGGGTGGACGTTGGTGCAGTACGCGAGGTGGACGACGCTGCCGTCGGGGTGCCGGAAGCGCATGGCTCACGCCCCGCCGCGGAGGATGGAATTGCCCTCGTGGGTGGCTTCGGTGTCCGTGACGTCCAGCGCGAGGCGGCCGCTGAGTCCGTAGAAGGCGACCGGGTTGCGCCACAGGACCAGGTCGACGTCGTCCTCGCTGAACCCGGAGTCGAGCATGGCGTCGGCGACCTTGCGGGTCTTGAGCGGGTCGCTCTTGCCCCAGTCGGCGGCCGAGTTCACCAGGACCCGCTCGGGCCCGTGGTCGCGCAGGATGGCGACCATCCGGTCCTCGTCCATCTTGGTGTCGGGATAGACGGAGAAACCGAGCCAGCAGCCGCTGTCCTTGGCCTCCTTGACCGTGGTCTCGTTGAGATGGTCGATGAGGACCCGATCCAGGGGCAGCGCGGATTCCCGGACGACGTCGATGGTGCGGCGCAGGCCGGCGAGCTTGTCGCGGTGCGGGGTGTGGACGAGCGCGGGCAGCTCGTGGTCGGCGGCGAGCTGGAGCTGGGCGGTGAGCGCGGCGTCCTCGGCGGGGGTCATGGAGTCGTAGCCGATCTCGCCGACGGCCACGACGTTGTCCTTGACGAGATACCGGGGCAGTTCGTCCAGGACCGGGGTGCAGCGGGGGTCGTTCGCCTCTTTGGGGTTGAGGGCAATGGTGCAGTGGTGGGCGATGCCGTACTGCGCCGCGCGGAAGGGCTCCCAGCCCAGGAGGGAGTCGAAATAGTCGAAGAAGGAGGCGGGTGAGGTGCGGGGCTGGCCCAGCCAGAACGCGGGCTCGACGACGGCGCGGACGCCCGCGGCGTACATGGCCTGGTAGTCGTCGGTGGTCCGGGACGTCATGTGGATGTGGGGGTCGAAGATGCGCATCAGGACTCCTGCTCCTCGCCGGTGGAAGGGGTCGCGGGGGCCGTGGGCGCCGCTGCGGCCGAGGGGGCCGTAGCGGCGGCCAGGGCCAGGACTCGGTGCAGATCGCCGGGAACGGTGCGTCCGGCGGCGGTGCGTTCGCCGGCGTAGTCGTCGAGCATGCGGGCGAGCTCGGCGTCGGCGTGGGCCCGGCGGTCCAGTTCACAGACGGCGTCCAGGGGGACGCCCGTGAACAGGCACTTGAGGACCGCGTGGCGCCAGTCGTGCGGGGGGAGGTGCCGGGCGGCGTACGGTCCGACGGCGGCGGCGACGAGCCGGGTGTCGTTCGTACGCAGGGCGTCCTCGACCAGGGGC
>NZ_JBNNJZ010000406.1:0-7449 GCF_050270335.1 Streptomyces sp. NPDC059900 | reverse complement strand
CCAGGAGGCTTCGTAGAGCTGGAAGAGGACGGCCACCTGGGCGAGCAGCGTGAAGAGCAGGGTGATGACGCCGAAGGGGCCGACGTCGGACTGTTTCATGATGCGCAGGGCCTGGTCGGCGGGCTTGGCACAGCCCAGGCCGTCGGCGGTGTCGGCGAGGCCGTCGAGGTGCAGGCCGCGGGTGAGCGCGGCGGGGGTCGCGACGGTCGCCGTGGCGGCCAGCAGCGGTCCTGCGCCCAGGGCCATGAGCGCGGACCCCAGCGCCGCCGCGCAGAGGCCTGCCACCAGCCCCGCCAGGGGGGCACCGAGCATTCCCGCGCGGGCTGCTTCGCGGTCCCACTTGGTGACCTTGACGGGGAGGGCGGTGAGGGTGCCGAAGGCGAAGCGGAGTCCGTCGGCGGGGGAGGTTCGGGGCACCGCGGAAGGCTACCTGGGCCCGACCCCCGGCCGGTCGGGCCGGGCGTGCGGCATGCGGGCTCCCGGCACAGGATGGGCCCATGGCCGACTGGTGGTACCGGAACATCGAGGAGCCGGGGAAGCTGCCTCTCCTGCTGGCCCTGCTCGCCTTCGTGGTGACCTTTCTCGTCACGAGGACCATCACGCGCCTCATCCGGGCGGGCAAGGGCCCCTTCCGGAACATCAGCTCGGGTGACGTCCACATCCACCACGTCGTGCCCGGCATCTTCCTCATGCTGGTGGGGGGATTCTGGGCGGTCGCGGCCGGCAGGCACAGCCTCGCCTCGATGTTTGCGGCGGTGTTCTTCGGCGTCGGCGCCGGTCTCGTGCTGGACGAGTTCGCGCTGATCCTCTACCTCGACGACGTCTACTGGAGCGAGCGGGGCCGCAAGAGCGTCGAGGTCGTGATGCTGACCGCGGCCCTGGTGGTGCTCGTGCTCACCGGCTTCACGCCGTTCGGGGTGAACGACCTGACGCCCGAGGAGCGGAGCAACCGCGCGGGCTTCGCCCTGAACATCGCCGTCAACTGCTGCTTCGCCCTGATCGCCCTGGCCAAGGGCAAGCTGCGCACGGCCCTGATCGGCATGGTGATCCCGCTGGTCGCGCTCGTGGGCGCGATCCGGCTCGCCCGGCCGGGGTCGGCATGGGCCAGGCGCTTCTACCGCAACCGGCCCCGCGCCCGGGCCAGGGCGGGCCTGCGCGTCTTCCGCCACGACCGCCGCTGGGCCGGACCGCACCGCAGGATTCAGGACTGGATCGGCGGCAAACCCGATCCGGAACTGGCGCGCCCGCGCCGCTGAAGCACCGCCGAGCAGGCGCAGAGGACCAGGGCCGCCGCGATCGCCGCCAGATGCTCCCGGCCCGCGAGGTTGTTCTTGACCATCACCTCGACGACCATCAGCACGATCACGAGCCCCGCCGTGAACCACGCCCGGTAGCGCCAGCACACATAGACCGCGAGCCCGACCACCGCGGCGGACGGGCCGGTGTCGACGACCTGCGCGTCCGAGGCGGGAAGCCCCAGCGGGCCGCCGGGGCCCCATTCGATGCCCACGCGCGCGTAGAGCGTGCCCGCGAGGGTGGCCGCGTAGCCGATGACGAGCGTGCGCCACCAGCCGATGCAGATCTCCGCGATGCCGAACACCAGCAGGATCTGCGCGAGCGCACCCCAGACCGGCAGGTCGAGGGCGGGCACGAAGAGCGAGAGCGGGGTGCGCAGCAGGGCGAGCCAGAGCGGATCCTCGGCCCGTACGGAGCCGATGTTCTGCACGAACTGATAGCCCCACGGCTGGTTCTGCGTGAACTGGAGCAGGGCGGTGAGGCAGACGGCGGCCAGGGCCATGGGCGCGGCCCGCCAGCGCCGCTCGGCGATGCCGTCCCGTACGGCGGCGTACAACGGCCCCCATTCGGCACGCGCCAGGCGGGCCGGGCGGCTGCCCGCTGCCGGGGAACTCATCGTCGTGACTCCAGATGCTTGCGGTGCAGCCGCCCCCAAGTTCTCGGCTTCGCTCGAACAGGGAGGGACCCCCTTGCCAGGCCCGGCACCTCCAGGAAGCCCTCCGCGCGGGCCGACGCGATGCCGATGCGCGGCAGGTCGCCGCTCTTCTCGAAGAGAAGGAAGCGGGGCTCCCAGATCGGGCGGTACTTCGCGTTGGCGCGGTACAGCGACTCGATCTGCCACCACTTGGAGAAGAAGGTGAGCAGCGAGCGCCACAGCCGCAGGACCGGGCCCGCGCCGAGCCGCGAGCCACGTTCGAAGACCGACCTGAACATCGCGAAGTTCAGCGACACCTGAGTGATCTTGATCTCGGCGGCGCGCTGGAGCAGTTCGATGACCATGAACTCCATCAGGCCGTTCTCGGAGTCGCGGTCGCGCCGCATCAGGTCGAGCGAGAGCCCGCGCGGCCCCCACGGCACGAAGGAGAGCACCGCTCTCAACTCGCCTTCCCCTTCCCCCGTACGGCTGTCCCTGCATTCGAGCATCACGCAGCGCCCGTCCGCGGGGTCGCCGAGCCGGCCCAGCGCCATGGAGAAGCCGCGCTCGGTGGCCCCGTCGCGCCAGTCGTCGGCGCGCTGGAGCAGATACGCCATCTCGTCGGCCGGGATGTCCTCGTGGCGGCGGATCCGCACCTCGTAACCGGCCCGCTTGACCCGGTTGTACGCCTGGCGGACCGTCCGCATGGCCCGCCCCTCAAGCGTGAACTCCCCGGTCTCGACGATCGCTTCGTCGCCCAGTTCGAGCGCGTCGAGGCCGTGCCGGGCGTAGATCGTGCCCGCCTCCTCGCTCGCGCCCATCACCGCCGGGAGCCAGCCGTGTTCGCGTGCGTCGGCCAGCCAGGGCTCGATGGCGCCCGGCCAGGCCTCCGGGTCCCCGATGGGATCACCGGAGGCCAGGGACACGCCCCCGATGACCCGGTAGGCGACCGCCGCCTTGCCGCTCGGCGACCAGACGACGCTCTTCTCGCGCCGCAGCGCGAAGTAGCCGAGCGAGTCGCGCTCCCCGTACCGGTCGAGCAGCGCGTGCAGCTTGCGCTCGTCCTCCTCGGTGAGCGGGTCGACCGCCTTGCGCGAGCGGAAGGCCGCGTACAGGACGGCGAGCAGGAGCAGCGTGCTGAGCACGTTGATGGTGACGTTGACCCAGCCGGGAGTGGTGATGCCCTCGAAGCGCTCGTCGTCGGCGGCCAGCGAGACCAGGCGCATCAGGCCGTAGCGCCAGCGGTCGGGGAACGTCGAACGGTAGTCGTCGTGCGCTTGGTTGGTGACGGAGACCAGGAACGCGGCGATCAGCGAGGTCACCAGGAGACCGCCGGCGGCGACCGCCGCGGCCAGCTTCGGGTTGGAGCGGTCGCCCTTGGCGTAGAACTCCCGCCGCCCGACGAGCAGCGCGGCCACGAAGGCGGCGGTCAGGGCCAGGGAGATCCAGTTCTGCGCGTACCGGCGGATCTCCGGGAAGATCATCGCGAACGCGAAGAGGAGCAGGAAGAGCCCGCTCAGTACGAGGTTGAGGATCCAGGCGGCGCGTTTGCGGCGGCGCATCGTGATCGCCAGGAACAGTGTGAACGCGCCGGACGCGAAGCCCGCGGTGAGCATGTACGGCGTGAAGTAGTTCTCGGTGTTGTGCCGCCGCAGATCCTGCCCCAGGGAGACCCAGACCGCGCTCAGGAAGTTGATGAAGGTGACGGCGCGGAGGTACCAGACGCTGAAGCCGGCGGCGAGCCGCCGCCTGCGCAGATCGTGTCGGCGCCCGGCCGCAGCGGATTGCTCATCTCCCATGAAAAGGGATCATATGGGGGCATGCCGGGCCACTCTCGGACGTGAGCGGGCCGCGCCGCCCACTACTGCTCGGCGGCGGCCCGCGTATCCGGCTCCGGTCCTGCTCGGTCGCGGTCCCGCGAACCCGGCTCCGGCTATTACTCGGCGGCGCTCCGCGTATCCGGCTCGGGTTCGGCCTCGGTGGCGGCGTCCGCCTCCGGTTCGGCCTTCCGCTCGGGCAGTTCCGCGGAGAGCGCCGCGGCGGCCCGCACCAGCGGCAGCGCGAGAAGCCCGCCGACGCCCTCGCCCACCTGCACGCCCTGTTCGAGTACGGGGTCGAGAGCCATCCGGTCCAGGGCTTTGGCCTGCGCGGGCTCCCCGCTGCTGTGCCCCGCCAGCCACCAGTCCGGCGCCCGGAAGGCGACCCGCTGGGCCACGAGCGCCGCCGCCGACGCCACGACGCCGTCCAGGATGACCGGCGTACGCCGCACCGCGCTCTGCAACAGGAACCCGGTCATGGCGGCGATGTCCGCCCCGCCCACTGCCGCGAGCAGCTCCAGCTGGTCCCCGAGCACGGGCCGCGCCCGCCGCAGCGAATCGCGGACCGCCGCGCACTTGCGCATCCATGCGAGGTCGTCGATCGGGGAGCCGCCGCGGCCGGTCACCACGGACGCGTCCGTCCCGCACAGCGCGGCGACCAGCGTCGCCGCGGGCGTCGTCCCGCCGACGCTCACGTCACCGAGCACGACCAGGTCGGTCCCGGAGTCGGCCTCCTCGTCGGCGACGGCCATCCCGGCCCGCACCGCGGCCTCGGCCTCCTCGGCCGTCAGCGCGTCCTCGATGTCGGTGCGTCCCGAACCGCGCCGCACCCGGTGCCCCGCCACCTCCGCGGGAAGCTCGGCCGGGTCGCAGTCCAGGGCCACGTCGACGACCCGCACGGGCACGTCGAGGCGGCGCCCGAGCACGGCCACGGGGCTCTCCCCGGCGAGCACGGCACGGACGAGCTCCGCCGCGCCGCCCGCGGGCCGCGCGGACACGTCGAGTCGCGCGACCCCGTGGTCGCCCGCGAAGAGGATCACGCGCGGCCGCCCGATCGGCTTGACCGGCACCGATGACTGGGCCGCGGAAAGCCACTCGCCCAGTTCGTCCAGGCGGCCGAGCGCTCCGGGCGGCACGCTCTGCCGCTCCCTGCGCTCCTCGGCGTCGCGGCGCACCCCGCCGTCGGGCCGCTCGATCAGGTCGGTGAAGTCGTCGAGATTCAGCGAGCTCATTCGCCGAACAGTACCGGCAGGGCCCCGCCCCGGATCAGACGGCCCGGCAGCAGGCGTCAGCGCGTGAACGGCACCGCGGAACGGGCCACCTCCACGGTGTCGTTACGCCGGTGGGACCGGCACCTTACGTACGTTTATGTTCACTTACGCACGATGTGAGGAGCTCGCCACGCCTACGCACGCCGCACTGGCCGCCGCCCGGGCCGAGAAGGTCTTCGGCGTCCCGTACTCCGTCCGCCGCCACCGGGCCCGGGCCCGGGCGATGGCCCCGTTCGGCGAGGCCGAGAGCTGGCTGGACGTCGACACCGGGCACGGTCACTTCCCCGCCGTCGCGCGGGAGGTGCACCCGTACACCGCCTTCGACGGGCTCGACCCCACCGAGCGCGTGGAGGAGGGGCGCAGGGCGGGGCGCGTGGAGGAGGCGCATCTCGGGCTCCTCGCCGATCTGGCGCCGAAGCTCGCGGGGCGCTACGACGTGCTGAGCATGTTCCACTACCTGGAGCGCAGCGAGGACCCGCGCATCGAACTCATCGCCGCCCGCACGGTGTTGCGGCCCGGCGGCCATCTCATGATCGAGGTCCCCGTCCCGCGGAGCCGGTACGCCCGACTCCTCGCCAAGGGATGGCTGCGGCCGGGCCCCGACCATCCGCGGCCAGGCCCTCACCAGCCGCTGCCGGGGCACCACCACGACATCCCGCTCTGCGCGCTCCGGCGCGATCTCGAAAGCCTCGGCTACACCGTCGTGGCGACCGAGCGGCGCGAGTCGCACATCCCGTTCGACCTGGCCGCGGGCCTGGCCCTTGCCCTCGGACGCATCCGGGCCACGGCCCGCGTCGCGGCCCCGCTGCTCGCCGCCGCGGCCCTGGCCGACCGGCTGCTCGCCCCGCTGGTAGGCCGCACCCGGTTCTCCAACGCCTACCGGATCATCGCCCGCAGGGGCCCGAAGAAGTGAGCGGTCGGGTCAGCCCCGCAGGGTGAGCGCCTGGCCCGCGACGACCATCAGGACGTGCTCGCACTCCGCCGCGAACGCCGCGTTCAGCCGGCCCAGTTCATCGCGGTAGCGGCGGCCCGACGCGGTCGCGGGGACGATGCCGGAGCCGACCTCGTTCGAGACGGCGACGACCGTGCGCCGGGTCGCGCGCACCGCGTCCGTGAGCTCGGCGACCCGCTTGCGCAGCGCCCGCTCGCCGCCGCCCGCCCATTCGGCGTCGTCCCACGCGTTCACCTCGTCCATGGCGTACGTCAGCCACAGCGACAGGCAGTCGACGAGCAGGGGAGGGCCGTCATCGGCGAGCAGCGGCACGAGGTCGCAGGTCTCGGTGGTGCTCCACGACGCGGGCCGCCGGTCACGGTGGGCGCTCACCCGGTCCGCCCACTCCGAGTCGCCGTTCCTGGTCCCGCCGGTGGCCACGTAGAGGACCTCGGGGAAGGCCTCAAGGCGCCGCTCGGCCTCCACCGACTTCCCCGACCTCGCGCCGCCGAGCACGAGGGTGCGGCGCGGCACGTCCGGTACGTCCTCGTAGGCGCCGACCACCAGCGTCGTCCCGTCCGGCACGGCCCGCGCACCGGCGGCCGCGAGCCTGCGGGCCAGCTCCGCACCCGGCGGCACGTCGTGGTCCAGATGGACGGCGACGACGTCCGTGGTCGGCGCGATCGCGCCCGCCGCCCGCAGCCGCGCGAGCCCGTCGGGGCGCCCGATCACATCGGCGACGACCATCTCGTACGCCGGATGCCCGTCCGGCACCCCGGCCGGCGCACCGTGCGGCGGCAGATAGAGCAGCCGCTCGCCGTCGGGGCCCGTCACCTCGTACCCCGTGCCCGGGTGGTCCATCGCCACCGCGCGCACCCGGTGGCCGGTGAGCAGCGCGAGCTCCCGTCCGTCGGGCACCCGGCCCGGCTGCGGGAGTCCCGCCGGTACCTCCACCGAGGGGCCGTCGTGCGGATGGGAGAGCAGAACCTGGCGTACGCCGCCGAGCGAGTGGCCCGCGCGGGCGGCCGCGAAGGCGGCACCAGGGGTGAGGTCGAGCAGCAGGATGCCGTCCACCAGGAGCGCGGTGGCGGCGCGCGCGGCGCCGCCGAGCGCGGTCGCGCAGGCCGCGCAGGGGCAGTCGGAGCGGGGCAGGCCTTCGGGAGCGCCGGTGCCGAGCAGAGTCAGTTCCACAGGAAGATCCTCCCGCGTCGCCGCGAGCGCCGCTCGCCCGGCTAGGCTTCAAGCGGCTTCACACAGCTGTCGGACCATCGGGAGGCTGGCATGGCGGCATGGACGTGGCGGTTCGAGAAGGCGGACGGGACGGAGGTCCAGCCCGCTCTGACGCCCGAAGAGTTCACCACTCAGGGAGACGCGGAGTCCTGGGTCGGCGAGTTCTGGAAAGAGCTCGCGGAGGGCGGCGCCGACCAGGTGTCGCTCTTCGAGGACACGAACAAGATCTATGGACCGATGAGCCTGCACGCGGAGGACGCGGCGCAGGGA
>NZ_JBNNJZ010000405.1:0-7461 GCF_050270335.1 Streptomyces sp. NPDC059900 | reverse complement strand
GCACAGCCCCAGGCCGAGAACCAGCGACAGCGACGCCCGCAGCCCCGGCCACCCGGTGGCCACATCCCCCGACCACGTCCCTCCGTAGCGCTGCATTCCCGCCCACCCGGAGCGCGAGAACAAGAACGGCCGCTCCTTGGGATGCAGTTCGCACAGCCCCTCGTACCCCGCGCGGGCCATCGCGAGGCCGTACACGTTGTGCGCCTCACGATGGTCGCCGCCGCGCCCCTCCAGGGAGTGCCGGGCCGAGCGGGGCAGCGTCGGCTCCCCGAAGGCCGCGAAGGACACCGGCTCGTTCATGTCGTGCCAAAAGCCCGCGAACCCCTGGGCGAGCCGCTCCTTGTAGAGGCGGCCCCACCACGCCCGCACGCGCGCGTCCGTGAAGTCCGGATACACCGACACCCCCGGCCAGACCAGCCCGTGCACCGGCCGTCCCGCCGCGTCCCGCACGAAGGCGTCCGTCGCCCTGCCGCTGTCGTACACCTCATTGCCGGGCTCCGCCTTCACCGCGGGATCGACGATCGACACGAGCCGCACGCCGTCCCCGAGCAGATCGTCCGCCAGCTGCGGCAAACGGGGATACGTCTCCTTGTCGACGGTGAACACCTGGTGCGCTTCGTAGTGGTCGATGTCCAGGTGCACGGCGTCCAGCGGCAGCCCGCGCTCCCGGTAGCCCGCGACGATCCGCCGCACCTCCTGCTCACCGCCGAAGCCCCACCGCGCGTGATGGTGCCCGAGCGCCCACGCGGGAGGCAGCGCGGGCGGACCGGTGAGCGAGGCCCACGTGTGCAGCACGCGCGCGGGGGTGCCCACCACCACCCAGCACCGCAGCGGCCCGCCGTCCATGCGCACCTCGCACGACCCCGCCCTGTCGTGCCCGGACCCCGCACCCTCCTCGCCCTCGCGCACCGCGACCGTGCCGTCCCACGTGTTGTCGTAGAACACCAGATGACACCCAGCGTCGGCCACCACGAACTGCACCGGCATGGTGATCGACAAAGGACCGTCGCCGGGCCCGAAAGCACCCCCCGGATCGGTGTTCCACAAGCGGTACGTCCCGTTCGGCAGCCGGGGCCCGCGCGTACGTCCCCCAAGACCGAAGAACCGCGCGTCCGCCGCCACCTGCGAGCGCTGCAACCAGTGCGCCGCGCCCCCGCCGACCGGCTCCCACCAGCGAGGCGGCAGATCCCGGCGCAGGACAAGACCGCCGGGCGTGCGCAGCTCCACCGCGCCGAGCCGCGACACGACCACCGTCGCCCGCTCCGACACCACCCGCCACCCGCCCTCCTTGTCGGGCTCCAGGACGGCCCTCGGGTCCGCTTCGGGACTCCCGCTGACGAGCGCGTACGAAGGATCGGGCTCGGCCCCGTCCCAGCCCCAGAAGATCGCCCCGCCCGTGGTGACCCGAACCCGCAGCTCGGCACGGGCGAACCGCACCACCCCGCCCCCCGGCCCCGGCTCCACACCCGTCACCGGCCCGGGCACCCGCGCGCGCTCGACCCCCCGGGGGGCGAGCCCGGCGGCGTCCACCCGCCGCCTGCGCCAGGAGGACCGCACCGCACGCAACCCCTGCGCCGTACCGACCAAGCTGACCGCCTTCATCGAACGCACCAGGTCACGACCGTTCATGCTGCTCACCCTGCCACCGAAGAAGCCGCCCGTATGTATCGTTCAACTGCCGTTCACCTGGGGAGACGCCACATAGTCGCCACGCCGACTGTGTGAGGCACACCCTGGTGCCGGAATCGATCACGTGGCATCGTCCCTGTCAGCCGTGTCGCGCGCACAACCAGCCCGCGCGCACCGCACACGCATACGACGCGCAAAGTCCGGGAGCCGACCCATGTCCTCAGCGAATCCCTCACCGCTCTGGCAGCCCGACCAGGAACGGATCGCCGCCGCGCAGGTCACGCGCCTCCAGGCGTGGGCCGCCGAACGCCACGGAGCCCCCGCCGACGGCGGCTACGCGGCCCTGCACCGCTGGTCCGTGGACGAACTCGACACGTTCTGGCAGGCGGTGACCGACTGGTTCGACGTACGGTTCTCGACGCCCTACGCGCGCGTACTCGGCGACCGCTCGATGCCGGGCGCCCAATGGTTCCCCGGAGCTACGCTCAACTACGCCGAACACGCACTGCGCGCGGCGGAGGACCCGGCGCGCGCGGGCGACCCCGCCCTCCTGTACGTCGACGAGACCCACGAGCCGTCCGCCGTGACCTGGGGCGAGCTGCGCCGCCAAGTCGGCTCCCTCGCGGCAGAGCTGCGCACCCTCGGCGTGCGCCCCGGAGACCGCGTCAGCGGCTACGTCCCGAACATCCCGCAGGCCGTCGTCGCCCTCCTGGCCACCGCGGCCGTCGGCGGCGTCTGGACCTCCTGCGCCCCCGACTTCGGCGCACGCAGCGTCCTCGACCGCTTCCAGCAGGTCGAACCGGTCGTCCTGTTCACCGTCGACGGCTACCGCTACGGCGGCAAGGAGCACGACCGCCGTGACGCCGTCGCCGAACTCCGCCGCGAACTGCCCACGCTGCGCGCCGTCGTCCACATCCCCCTGCTGGGCACCGAGGCCCCCGAAGGCGCCCTGGAATGGGACGCCCTCACCGCGTCCGACACGGCTCCCGTCTTCGAGCCGGTCCCCTTCGACCACCCCCTGTGGGTGCTCTACTCCTCCGGCACGACCGGCCTGCCCAAGGCCATCGTCCAGTCCCAGGGCGGCATCCTGGTCGAGCACCTCAAACAGCTGGGCCTGCACTGCGACCTGGGCCCCGAGGACCGCTTCTTCTGGTACACGTCCACCGGCTGGATGATGTGGAACTTCCTGGTCTCCGGCCTGCTCACCGGCACCACGATCATCCTGTACGACGGCAGCCCCGGTTATCCCGACACCGGCGCCCAGTGGCGCATCGCCGAACGCACCAAGGCCACCCTCTTCGGCACATCGGCGGCCTACGTCATGGCCTGCCGCAAGGCGGGCGTGCACCCGGCCCGCGACTTCGACCTCTCGACCGTGAAGTGCGTCGCCACCACCGGCTCCCCGCTCCCGCCCGACGGATTCCGCTGGCTGCACGACGAGTTCGAGGACACCCCCGGCGGCCTGTGGATGGCCTCGGTCAGCGGCGGCACGGACGTCTGCTCCTGCTTCGCCGGAGCCGTCCCCACCCTGCCCGTCCACATCGGCGAACTCCAGGCCCCCGGCCTGGGCACGGACCTGCAGGCCTGGGACCCCCAGGGCAAGCCCCTCGTCGACGAGGTCGGCGAACTCGTGGTCACCAACCCCATGCCGTCCATGCCCATCCGCTTCTGGAACGACCCGGACGGCACCCGCTACCACGACAGCTACTTCGACACCTACCCCGGCGTCTGGCGCCACGGCGACTGGATCACCGTGACCTCGCACGGCTCGGTCGTCATCCACGGCCGCTCCGACTCCACGCTCAACCGCCAGGGCGTACGCATGGGATCGGCCGACATCTACGAAGCCGTCGAACGGCTCCCGGAGATCCGCGAATCCCTCGTCATCGGTGTCGAACAGCCCGACGGCGGCTACTGGATGCCCCTGTTCATCCACCTCGCCCCCGGCGCCACCCTCGACGACGGACTCCGCGACCGCATCAAGCAGACCATCCGCGCACAGCTGTCCCCGCGCCACGTCCCCGACGAGGTCATCGAGGTCCCCGGCATCCCGCACACCCTTACCGGCAAGCGCATCGAGGTCCCCGTCAAGCGGCTGCTCCAGGGCACCGCCCTGGACAAGGCGGTCAACCCCGGCTCCGTCGACAACCTCGACCTGCTCCGCTTCTACGAGGACCTGGCCCGGACCCGCTCCTGATCTCCCGCCCGCCGCCGTTGTCAGTGCTGGCCCTTACCGTGAGTGAGCACTGATCAACGGATCGCAGGGGGAATCATGGCCAGCGCACAACACACCACCATGCGACGGGCACTACGCCGCGAAGTCGCCGGGACCATCGGCCTGCTGGCCGACGAGGACGACTTCGCGGCCATGCGCCGCTACCGCACCTTCACCTTCGACGACCACGAGACCTACCTCCGGCAGGCCGAAGGCCTCCTCAGAACACTCGCCTCCGACGGCGGGCACACCACCGTCGCCCTCTTCGACCCCGAGGAGTACGAGGAGTACTGCGCCGACACGGGCCTGGACCCCGACGCTTCCGCCAGCCGCACCCGCTTCACCGCGGAGCTCGCCGCCACCGGACCCACCGTCCCCTACGACGGCCGGCCCCTCTCCGAGCTGCTCCCCGACCTCGTCGACGAGGCGGTCCGCCAAGTGACCCGGGAGTACGCGACGATGCTCCTGGCCCGCCTCGGCAGCTGCGCCGTCTGCGGCGAGGACATCGGCCGGGACGCCTTCAGCCGGGCCTCGGACCTCCTCGTGCGGCTTCTCGACAGCGCGGGCCCCGGCACCCGCCACCTCGTCTGCAGCGTGCCCACCGCCCCGGAAACCCTCCTCGCCGCACTGCACGTCGCACAGGACACCGGGGGCAGGGCAACGCTCGACGAGACCGAAGCCCTGGAGTTCACCACGGTCCTCGCGGTCGGCATCGCCACCCACAGCGCCGCGGGCCTGGTCATGCGCACCACCGCGGACGGCAGGCCCGACCGCGTCCAGGGCTGGCGCCTGCACGGCGAGCGACTGCTGCCCCTCACGGCGGCCGAGGTCTTCGACGCCTACTGCACCGACGCGGCATCAGGAGACCTCGTGGCCCCGGAATCCGGCGTCGACTACTGCGCCGCACTGCCCATCGGAGAGGAGGAGCCCGAAGGGGGACACCGGCACTGAACGCCGAAGGGGCGCTCCACCCTTGTCGGATGGAGCGCCCCTCACGGACCTGGTCCGCGGCTACTCGCCGGACAGAACCGCCTGCACGGCCTTCCGCGCATCCTCGGCGCTGTCCGCGGCACGCGCCGCGGCAGCCGCACGCTCGCACTGCGCCAGCGTGTACTTGCCCAGCGTCGCCCGCACGTAGGGGATGGACGCCGCACCCATCGAAAGGGAGGTGACACCCAGACCGGTCAGCACACAGGCGAGCAGCGGGTCGGACGCCGCCTCGCCGCACACGCCACAGCTCTTGCCCTCGGCCGCCGCCGCCTCGGCGGACAGCGCGACCAGGTCGAGCAGCGCGGGCTGCCACGGGTCCTGGAGCCGGGACACGGCACCCACCTGACGGTCGGCGGCAAAGGCGTACTGCGCAAGGTCGTTGGTGCCGAGCGAGAGGAACTCGACCTCCTGGAGAATCGAGCGCGCCCGCAGCGCGGCCGACGGGATCTCCACCATGGCGCCGAACTTGGCCTGCAGCCCCGCCTCGCGGCACGCGTCGGCGAACGCCTTGGCGTCGATGCGGTCGGCGACCATCGGCGCCATGACCTCGAGGTAGACCGGCAGCCCTTCCGAGGCCTTCGCCAGCGCCGTCAGCTGGGTACGGAGCACATCGGGGTGATCGAGCAGCGACCGCAGACCGCGCACGCCGAGAGCCGGGTTCGGCTCGTCGGCGGGAGTCAGGAAGTCGAGCGGCTTGTCGGCGCCCGCGTCGAGCACACGCACGACGACGCGGCCCTCGGGAAAGGCCTCAAGCACCGCGCGGTAGGCCTCGACCTGCTTCTCCTCCGACGGCGCCTTGGTGCTGTCGTCGAGGAAGAGGAACTCGGTCCGGAACAGACCCACACCCTCGGCCCCGGCCTCCACGGCCGCAGGCACGTCCGCGGGACCGCCGACGTTGGCGAGCAGCGGCACCTTGTGCCCGTCGGACGTCGCACCGGGACCGGTCGACGCGGCAAGCGCGGCCTTGCGCTCGGCAGCCGCGGCCTCGAGTTGGCCGCGCTTCTCCGCACTCGGCTCGACGAAGATCTCACCGGTGCTGCCGTCCACGGCGACGACCGTGCCCTCGGCCAGCTCGCCCGCACCCGGCAGAGCGACGATGGCGGGCACACCGAGCGCCCGCGCGAGGATCGCGCTGTGACTGGTCGGCCCGCCCTCCTCGGTGACGAAGCCGAGCACCAGCGTGGGGTCCAGCAGCGCCGTGTCCGCCGGAGCGAGGTCACGCGCGATGAGGATGTAGGGCTCGTCGCTGTCCGGAACACCGGGCATCGGAACACCGAGCAGCCGGGCGACTATACGGTTGCGCACGTCGTCGAGGTCGGCGACGCGACCGGCCATGTACTCGCCGGCGCCCGCGAGCAGCTCGCGGTAGTGGGAGAACGCGTCGTAGACGGCGCGCTCCGCGGAACTGCCGACCGTGATGCGACGGTCGACGTCCGCCATGAGCTCGGGGTCCTGAGCGATCATGGCCTGCGCCTCGAGCACGGCCTGCGCCTCACCGCCGGCCAGGTTGCCCCGCGCGTTCAGGTCGGCCGCCACAGCTTCCACGGCCTGGCGAGCGCGCCCCTGTTCGCGCTCCGCTTCCTCCGCGGGAATCTGCTTGGCGGGCGGTTCGAGCACCGCCGTCCCCATGTGCCGAACCTCGCCGATCGCCACACCGTGGCTCACGCCGACGCCTCGCAGCGTTGTCTCCATTGCACCCGTCTCCGATTGAGCGACGGGCCCAGCCGCCGCGATGGATGTCCTACCTGCCGTCAGGGACGGCGATGACGTCACTTCCAGCTGAAGAGAGAGTCCCCAGCCTTTACGTCGCCATCCTCCACGAGGCCGGAGAGGGACTCGGCAGTGGCCTCGAGTGCCACGATCGGGCAGATCGGAGACTTGCCGGCGGCCTCGACGCTCGCGGGGTCCCAGCGCACGATGGACTGACCGCGCTGCACGGTGTCACCCTTGTTCACGAGAAGCTCGAAGCCCGCACCATTGAGCTGGACGGTGTCGATGCCCAGGTGCGTGAGGACGCCGTGCCCCTGGTCGTCGACGACGACGAAGGCGTGGGGGTGGAGCGAGACGACGATGCCGTCGACGGGGGCGACAGCCTCCGAAGGCTCGCGCGCGGGGTCGATGGCGGTGCCGGGCCCGACCATCGCGCCGGAGAAAACGGGGTCCGGTACAGCGGAGAGCCCGATGGCGCGTCCGACGAGCGGGGACGTCACGGTGGTCATGGCAAGCCTCCCAGGGGGCGGAGAGTCGTAGCCGCCGTCACTGCCTGTCCTGGACGACGCACTGTTCAGAAGGGTAAGTCATAAAAAGTCCCGGTTCCGCGTGAGAGGTCCCGGTTGACTGAGAAGAGGCACTGCACAAACGATTTGCGCCCGCCCAACGCCCCATGTACAGTCGGACTCCTGCCTGAGGCGAGCGACGCGGTCAAGCGTCCGGACTCGGCGGCATCTATCAAGTCAGATCCTAATCCCTGGGTCAGCTTCTGCGTGCTCGCAGTCGAGTGGTCAGGGAGCCGAGAAAGTCCTGATAGTGTTTGGACTCGCCGGAAAGGGAAACGCGAAAGCCGAAAGGCCGGAGCGGGAACCGGAAAGGCACCGAGGAAATCGGACACGAAAGAGTCTGATAGAGTC
>NZ_JBNNJZ010000404.1:0-7479 GCF_050270335.1 Streptomyces sp. NPDC059900 | reverse complement strand
ACAGCATCCTGTACTACTTCGGCAGCAAGGACCGGCTGCTCCTGGAAGCGCTGAGCTGGAGCGAGGCCGCGCTCACCGAGGAGCGGCGCGCGCTGCTCGCGGGCCGCTCGGCACCCGCACGCAAGCTCGACCGGTTCCTGCGGATGTACTTGCCCAAGGGGCCGCGTGACCCCCGCTGGATGCTGTGGATCGAGCTGTGGGCGCGCGCCGGGGCGAACGAACCGCTCCGCACCGCCCAGGACGGGCTCGACCGCGGCTGGCAGGCGGATCTGGAGGCCCTGCTCGCCGGGGGTGCTGCTCAGGAGGCGTTCGTGGTGGACGACGCCGCGGGCCGCGCCGGTGAACTCCTCGCCCTCCTCGACGGCCTGAGCATCCGGGTGGTCCTGGGGCAGCGCGGCGCGGACCGCCAGGGGGCCCTCGCCTCGGCGCGCTCGGCGGCCGAGCGGCTCGTCGGGCGCCCCGAGGCGGCCGGTACGTAGCCCGAGCGGCCGAACGGGCAGGTCGTGGAGGTCATGACGGAGCCGTGGCGTGGAAGCCTGCAGACATGACCGAAAGCGCGCATCTCTATATGGCGAACCCCCGGATCACGGTCCTCGGCGTCAACCCCGGCCGACCGCCCTTCCGCATCGTGGAGCTCGACGGCGAGGTGGTCGGCGAGGCGAGAGAACTCGTCGACGTCCTGGAGGTGGCCGCCCAGGTGGGCCATGTCGTGGACGACGTGGACGACCCGGACCAGGTGCGCTGGGTGGGCGGCGACAAGTTCACCTGGAAGCCGAAGGGACCGTCCGGGCCGGACGGGCCGGCGGAACCCGGCGGTCGCGACGAGGCCGCGGACGTCAGGGAACCGAGGGGATCGACGAGGGCGAACTAGCCGGGGCGGGGCGCGGGCGGGGATCGGGGCGGTCGGGCTCGAGGTCGTAGATCCTGTTCAGGAGCTCGGCTTCGTTGCCCGTCAGGCCCGCCCTGCGCAGCGCTTCGTCCGCCTCCGCCATGGGGCCCGCGAGCAGCGAAGCCGCCGCGGCCGGGGAGGGGCCGGACAGCGCGGCGCGTGCGGTGTGCAGCAGCCGCAAGCAGGCCTGGGCGGCGGCGAGTTCGGCGGTCGGCGTGCTGGTCATGTCGAGAGCTCCTCTGCGCGGGATCGAAAGGACCGATGGCTCGCACCGGTGGACCCTCCACTCTTGCGCACGGGTCTGACAATCGCGTCCCTACGCGCCCGTGGTGCGCCGGGTGAGCCGCAGCGTGAGCCCTTCGGGCATGAGCGTGAGGCGTTCGACCACCCGCAGGTCGTAGCCGGGATCGGCGTGCAGGTCGTAGCGGCGCAGGAGCATGCCGAGGACCAACGTCGCCTCGTGCAGCGCGAACTGACGGCCGATGCAGGCCCGCGCTCCCGTGCCGAACGGCTTGAAGACATGGGCGGGCCGCGCACGTACCGCCGAAGGGGCGAACCGGTCGGGGTCGAACTCCTCGGGCTGATCGCCCCACGCCGCCGGATCGCGGTGCAGGAGCGTGGCGAGGACGAGCGCCCAGGCGCCCTCGCGCACGGGGTGCACGCCGCCGATGGTCGTGTCCTGCCGGGCCTGGCGGGAGAAGCCGGGCGCGGTCGGCCACAGCCGCAGCGACTCGTCGAGGACGCGGCGCAGATAGCGGAGCTTGGCGACCTGTTCGTAGGCGGGTTCCTGCGCGTCGCCCCAGACCTGGTCGACCTCCGCCTGCGCGCGGGCCATGACGTCGGGGGAGCGCGCGAGGTAGTGCAGCGCGAACGACAGGGCGCCCGAAGTCGTCTCGTGCCCGGCGACGAGGAAGGTGATGACCTGGCGCCGGATGTTCTCGGCGGAGAGCCGCTCGCCGGTCTCTGGGTGGGCGACCTCCAGCATCCGGTCGAGCAGATCGCCGTCGCCCGGGCCCGACGCGGCGCGGCGGGCCGCGACCACGTCGTCGACGGTGCGGTTGAGGTAGGCCATGTCGGCGGCGTTGCGCCGGGTGGCGCCGCGCAGCACCAGCGGGGCAATCGCGGGTGGCACGACGTTGCGGCGCTGGGCGTAGGAGAGCGTGCCGACCATGGCGGAGACGAAGGGGTGGGGGCGGGAGCGCTCGAAGGAGCCGAAGTCGTGCCCGAAGCCGGTGCGGGCGATCGTCTCCAGGGTCAGCTTGGTCATGTCGCCGGGCACGTCCACGGACCGCCCGGCCTGCTCGCGCGCGTCCCAGCGGTCGGTCAGCTGCCGGGCGACGTCCAGCATCAGCGGGTGGTAGCCGGCCATCGCGTCACGGCTGAAGCCCGGCGCGAGGATGTCGTGGGCGAGTTGCCAGTTGGGTTCGTGGTTGTAGGCGGTGAACAGGCCGTCACCGGCCACCGGCCGCAGATTGGCGACGCCCAGGCCCACGTGCTTGGCGAACCGCGACTCGTCGGCCAGCTCGGCCGCCAGTTCGGCGCCCCAGACGAAGACGATCTCCTTGCCGAAGGCCTTGCGGCGGAATATGGGCCCCAGGCTGCTGCCGATCCGCATCGAATCCTGCACGGGCGTGCGGACGTTCGCGCCCAGGACGTCGCCGATCAGGGGCAGGCGGCGCGGCGGATGGGGGATGAGGTCGAGGCGGGGCCACCCGAGCTCGGCGGAGCGGAACCCCTTGGGCGGCCCGGCCGCACCGGCCGCCCCGGCACCCGCTGCCACCTGCGATGTCTGCGACACCTGCGCCATGTGTGTCATCTCCCTTGAGCCGCAGACCCGTTGAGCCTGTTGTACGCGGATTCAATAAGGGCTCCCAGTCTGGTCCCGCTGTTGAATCCACGTCAAGTAAGGTTTTCCCATGGCCGCGAAACCGCAGGAGCGCACGCGCCGCAGACTCAGCACCGAGGAGCGCAGGGAGCAGCTCCTGTCGGCCGGGGCGCGGCTCTTCGCCCAGAATCCGTACGACGACGTCTGGGTCGAGCGGGTGGCGGAGATCGCCGGGGTCTCGCGCGGTCTGCTGTACCACTATTTCCCGACGAAGAGCGACTTCTTCGCCGCCGTGGTGCAGCGCGAGAGCGAACGGATGCTGCGTCTGACGGCGGCGGTGCCCGGGGTGCCCGTCCGCGAGCAGATCGGCACGGGCCTCGACACGTTCCTCGCGTACGTCGAATCGCACGCGGAGGGCTTCCGCGCGTTCCACCGCGCGGAGGAGACCGGTGACGTCACGGTCCGCAGGATCTACCGCGAGGGTCTGGCGGCCCACGAGGACCAGATCCTGGCGGCCCTCGCCGCGGACCCCGACGCGGTGTCCCCGCCCCGCGAACTGCCCGTCCTGCGCCTGGCCGTGCGCGGCTGGCTCGCGTTCATGGTGGCCGTCTGCCTGGAGTGGCTCGAGGAGCCTGGTCTGTTGCCGCGCGCACAGGTGCGGGACCTGTGCGCGAGGGCGCTGCTGGGCGCGATCGCTCCGTGAAAGAGGAGCCCTGGAACGCGCTCGTGCCGGGCGGGCGGGTCAGGCTCAGGCCGCCATCGCCAGGGGCCTGCTGACCGCCACGACCCGGCCGTCCGGGAGCAGCTCGCCGGTGTCGTCGAAGACGATGGTGCCGTTGCACAGCAGGCTCCTTCTCTGCACTTCACTCGATCGTGGTTCGTTGGGGATCACTAGATCTCCTCGGGGCGTGGGCGTGGGATGCCGAGGTTGGTGGTGGGCCTCTCGGAGAGGCGGGCGGCTTCGGCCTGTTTGGCGCGGAGGAAGGTCAGGGTTGAGTCGATGCCTTCGACCTCGCCGAGCCAGTGCTCTTCCTGGGCTCGCTTGCGCCGCAGGAGGAGGTCCTTCTCGATCTCCGCGAGGCGGGGCAGCATTTTGGGGTTGACCTGGAGCATCGGGCAGCGGATGCAGGCGTGTTCGTGGTTGCAGGGGGTGCCGTAGGGGCGGGCGCAGTTGCCGAGTTCGACCTTGCGCTTGTCGAAGTGCTCCTCGAAGTCGGCCCATTCCTCGGGTGTGACCTCGGGGTATTCGATCTCGGGTCGGAGCGATCGGCGGTGGTTCAGGAACCGCTGGTAGTTGGCGACAATGTCTTCGGCGAAGACCGCGACGTAGCCCTGGAGGGTCTGGAGGTTCAGGTGGCCGAGCAGGGCGGCGCCGATGTGGATGGGCAGGCCACCGTTGACGATCTCGGTGGCGAAGAGCCGTCGGAAGTCGTGCGGCGTGAAGGTCATGTCGGCGAAGGCCCGGTGGGTCTCGGCGAGTTCCTCGCAGCTGCGGGCGAACATGTGGATGAACGTGGTCGGGGAGATCACTGATCGCTGCGTGCCGTTCTGCCGTTGCATGAGGAACGGCATGGGCTCTGACCAGGTCTTCTCGTGCGGGTCGTAGCGGTTGAGCAGGCGGACCGGCCGGCCGTCGGGGGTGAGGCGGCGGATGATCTGGGCGATGGCGTGGAACAGGTCCGCGGACATCGGGATGACGCGCTCGCGCTCGCTCTTGGACGGGGCGATGACGAGCAGGGCGATGACCTCGTTGTTCGGGCGCCGATACTGGCGGATGCTCAGGTGGGTGAGCTCGCAGAGCTCCTCAACGCGGATGCCGCTGTGTCGCAGGATCTCCAGGCCGGCCCATTCCCAGAACGCGGTGTCCTCGGTGAGCGTGACGTTGAGGACCTGTCCGTCCTCGTCGGTGACGCGGACCGGTGGTTCGTCCTGGCTCTTGGCCCAGGTGCGGTCGCGGTCGCTGTCCGTGCGCCGGTAGGAGTGCCCTTCGTGCTCGAAGATCTCTCCGAGCTCGACCGCGCGGGCCTTCTTGAGCAGGCCCGTTAAGTGCTCGTAGCGGCCTTCGACGTGCGCGACCAGGGTGGGCAGCAGCGGCTGGCGGACCCGGATGCGGTCGGACATCCGCTGGTGGATCTCCCGCTTGCGCTTGGCGAACCCCTTGAGCTCCTTCGGCCGGATCGGGCAGGGCACGACCCACTGAGCCCACTGCTCGGGCTCGTCGATGGCCCAGCTGTGCAGGTCGAGATAGAGGGCGCGGACGGCCAGGAGGATGCCGGAGTCGTCGGCGCGGGTGCGGCGCTCGTCACGGTCCCACCGCTTGATGGCCTCGCGCCACTGGTCATAGACCTCGGTGCTCAGCGCCAGGTCCTGCTGTCCCGGGTTGATCTTCTCGATCTTGGCCCAGAACGTGTTCGCGAGCTGGCGGGCCAGGGCCGTGATGGTGGTGTAGTCGGTTCCGGCCCGGCGTCGGGTCAGGTAGTCGATCAGCAGCTGTCGGACGCCCTGGTGCTGGATGGGGTAGCGGTCGACGAGCTGGGTGACGGTGAGCTGGCCGCGATAGATGTAGGCCCTCAGGGTCGGCGGGGTGCCGGGCGGGAAGTGGCCCATCTGGTGCAGCACCTGCCAGGTGCCCAGGCCCGCGAAACGGGTCGCCCCCGCCTTGCTGCCGTGGGTCACCCCGAGCCGCTTGGACTCCATGCCGAAGTGCAGCAGCGCCGATGGCGTCAGGTCTTCCAGCGCGATGCCGCCCGTGGTCAGGGCGGCTGCCAGGTCGAACTTCGCCCGGACCCGGTGCATGTGGTGGAAGTCGAAGGCGTCGGCTGCGGCGAAGAACTTCTCCAGCAGCGGATCGGGCTGGAGTTCGCGGAATCTCTGCGGGTAGTCCAGGAACTTGTTCGCGCGGAAGCCGGAGATCGACGGCCGGATGACCCGCAGGCAGAACGCCAGCTTGATCCCGGCGATCAGATCCGCGCTGTCAACGCGGTCGCCCTCGCGCGCCAGGACGCGTACCGACTCGGCGCCTTCGTCGTCGAAACCGCTGGCCAGCCATCTCTCCTGCCACGTATCACCGTGCATCTCCTCCAGGAGGGAGAAGGTGCGCTGGACGGCCTTCCGCCGGCGCCCCGGGTTCGGCTGGCCCTTGGTGACCCGTTCGACGAGGCGAAGGATCTCGGAGGCCGGGGCCCGGGACAGATCGCCGAAGGGGCCTGGTGGTGTGCTGGGCAGCGGTGCCGGTGCCGCCTTCAGTTCCGCGCCGGCGAAGCGTGTGACGGGAGCGGGGACGAACGGCTCGTCGCCGTTGTAGTCGGTGCGGCGGTTGCGGGCGGTGAAGGTCTGGATGTCAGCCACCGAACACCGCCTTGAAGTCGTCCGGGTCGTAGCCTGCGGCGATGCTGGGCTGGACGCGGGGCCGGTGGTAGTGGGCCTGGAGGGCGTCGAAGAGGTCTTCGACGCGGGCGTGCAGGTAGCGGCCGGTGGTGGCCAGGTCGGCGTGCCGGAGGATGGCGCGGACCTCGACCAGGGTCAGGTTGGGGTCGTTGGCCATCCGCTCGGCTGCCGTGTGTCGCAGGTCGTGAAGGCTCCAGTTCGTGCCCAGCCGGTCGTTGGCCCGCTGGATGACGCGCCGCATCGCCCAGTAGGTGAGCGGCTTGTCCGGGCCCCGGCGGGTGCGGAAGACCGGCTCGTGCGGAGCGGGCATGCCCATCACGTCGATGTATGCGGCCAGCACCACCAGGGCCTGCGGACTCGCCGGGATCGGCTCGCGCAGCTTCGTGCCCTTGGAGACGACGTAGACGATCTGGGCCGGCCAGTCGACGTCGGCCGGGGTGACGCCGAGGAGCTCGGAGGCGCGGGCGCCGCTGGAGACGTAGAGCAGTACCGCGGCGCGGTCCCGGTCGTGGTTCATGGCGGCGAAGAACTCGTCCCACATCCCGTCCGGGATGGCCCGGGGCTCGGTGGCCGGGACGCGCTGACGCAGGCGGGAGCGGCGGAAAGCCGGCATAGCCTCCGCCGGGCTGCGGTGAGCCAGCGCCCGGCGCCGTGCCTCAGAGACCGGCACCGGATTCATCAACGGGCCCTTGCCCAGGTCGCGATGGAAGTCGTAGAAGCTGGCCACCACGGTCAGCGCGTGGTTGATCGTCGCCGGGGCATAGCCGGCCTTGAGGTACCGCTTGCCGGTGCGGGGGTTGACCGAGCCGGGCTGCGGCGCGTCCGGCCGGGTGCGGCGGCGCTGCGGATTCGGTGCCGTGCGAAGCCATCCCACTATCACTGCCACCTCCCCTTCCGTCGCCTTGTCCCAGGTCACGTTCAAGAGCCACAGGAACCGGAACCACCGCAGCAGGTCATTGGCGTAACTGCGGCTGGTTGCTGGGCTGTTGTCGTTCAGAGCGAGGTCCCGCAGGTAGGGCGTCACCGACTCGACCGGGCTTCCATCGGGGTCGAGTACGGCGTACGCCGGGTGCTGGGTCTCCAGCTGAACGACCGAGCCGACGCGGGGCAGGACAGCCCGCCCCTCCATCAGCTGGTTGCGCAGGTGCGACATCACACAGAACTCCTTGGGCAGTCGGACATCGCAGTGCCCAACGACCTCAAGAAGGTGCAGTTAACAGACCAGCCCTGTTCGGGGTGGGCGGAGAGAATCCTGGCCGCGAGGTGGTCGGGGCTGTCGGCCGACGGGCAAGGGGGCTGGTGGGCGCACATGGTGTACCTCCGGGTGGGGGTCGCGAACCTTGCGCGCGGCCCGGTCTTTTTTCGGTTTCCCTGTATA
>NZ_JBNNJZ010000403.1:0-7483 GCF_050270335.1 Streptomyces sp. NPDC059900 | reverse complement strand
GACCCCGCACCATGCCTCTGCCGCACTGCGCCAACCCGCCCACCCCGCAGGAGACCGCCGCCCTGCGCGAGCGCTACCGCCTCGAGCGCGAACGCCGCGTGCGCCCCGAGGGCACGGCCCAGTACCGCTCCACGCAGGCGGAGTTCGGCTACTTCGCCGCCGACCCGTACGCCGGTGAGCCGGCAGAACGCGAGCCGCTGCACGACGTGGTGGACGTCGCGGTCGTCGGCGGCGGCTTCGGCGGGATCCTGGCCGGCGCGCGGCTGCGCGACAAAGGTGTGGCGAAGGTGCGGATCATCGACAAGGGCGGTGATTTCGGCGGCACTTGGTACTGGAACCGCTATCCGGGCATCCACTGCGACATCGAGTCGCACGTCTATCTGCCGCTGCTCGACGAGACCGGCTACGTGCCCGAGTGGAAATACGCCCCCGGCGAGGAGATCCGCCGCCACGCGGTGCGCATCGCCGAGCAGTTCGGTCTGTACGAGCACGCCCTGTTCTCCACCGCCGTCACCTCCCTGACCTGGGACGAGGCGGCCCGGCAGTGGACGGTCACGACCGACAGGGGCGACGCGTTCCGGGCGACCTGCGTCATCACCGCCACCGGCACGCTCTCGGAGCCCAAGCTGCCCGGCATCCCCGGCATCGAGGACTACCGCGGCCACACCTTCCACACCTCCCGGTGGGACTACGCGTACACCGGCGGCAGCCCCGAGGGCGGCATGAGCGGCCTGGCGGGCAAGCGGGTCGGCGTCGTCGGCACCGGCGCCACGGGAGTGCAGGTCATCCCGATGCTGGCCGAGGACGCCGGACACCTGTACGTCTTCCAGCGCACCCCCTCCGCCGTGGACGTGCGCGGCCAGCGGCGGATGACGCCCGGCGAGGTCGGCGCGGACCGGACCGGCTGGGCCGCCGAGCGCCGCGAGAACTTCCTGCGGATCTGCTCCGGAGAGCACGCCGGGCAGGACCTGGTCGCGGACCGGTGGACCGAGTCGGCGGGCCTGCTCGAAAAGCTCCTGCCCAGCTTCCGCCGCAGCGGCGAACCGGACTTCGAGGTCGCCTACGAGGCCGCCGACCACGCCACGATGAACGAGATCCGCGCACGCGTGGCCGCCGAAGTCACCGACGCCGCCACCGCCGCGCTCCTCAAGCCCTGGTACCGGTACGCCTGCAAGCGCCCCACCTTCTCCGACAAGTACCTGCCCGCGTTCAACCGCGACAACGTCACCCTCGTCAACACGGCCGACACCCACGGCATCGAGCGCATGACCGAGCGCGGCGTCGTCGTGGACGGAACGGAGTACGAGGTCGACTGCCTGGTGTTCGCCACCGGGTTCTCCGTGGGCGCATCCGGCATCACGTCGGGGCAGCTGCCGGTGACCGGCCGCGACGGCGTCCAGCTCCTGCACTCCTGGGCGCAGCGGGGTCCGCGCACCCTGCACGGCTTCACCAGCGCGGGCTTCCCCAACCTGATCCGGATGGGCTCGCTGCAAAATGCCAGCAGCGTGAACTTCACCCACATCCTGGACGAGCAGGCCGTGCACGCCGCCGCCCTGGTCGCCGCCGCGCAGGAGAAGGGCGCCGTCGTGGAGCCCGCCCCCGAGGCCGAGGACGCCTGGGTCGACGTCTGCGCGCAGGGCGCACCGGACCACGCCTGGTTCCACGCCGAGTGCACCCCCGGCTACTACAACGCCGAGGGCCGCGGCCGCCCGAACGGCCCGACGGCCTACCCGCACGGCGCTGTCGCCTTCCACGAACTGCTGCGCCGCTGGCGCGAGGAGAACATGGGCGAGGCGCTGCGGGCGTAGCGGCGGGAAGCCGTCTCAACCCGTGGCGGGAAAGGCCTGTTCGGTCCAGATCGTCTTGCCGGAGGGGGTGTAGCGCGTACCCCACCGCTGCACGAGCTGCGCGACGATGAACAGGCCGCGCCCGCCTTCGTCCTCCTCGCCGCTGTGGCGCAGGTGCGGTGAGGTGTGCCCCGTGTCGGCGACCTCGCACAGCAGGGTGCGGTCGCGGATGAGACGTACGTGGATGGGGCCGGCGGCATACCTGACCGCGTTGGTCACCAGTTCGCTGACGACGAGTTCGGTGGCGAACGACAGCTCTTCCAGGCCCCACGCGTGCAGCTGCTCGGTGGCCAGATCGCGGGCGCGACCGGCGGCGACCGGTTCCGCGGGCAGCTCCCACTCGGCGACCCGCGAACTGCCGAGTTCGCGGGTACGGACGAGCAGCAGGGCGGTGTCGTCGGCCGTCGAGCCGTCCGGCAGGAGCTGTGCCACGGCCCGGTCGCACAGCTCTTCCAGTGACGCGTCCCGGTCGCCGAGCACCTGGCTCAGTGTCCGCAGGCCGTGGTCGATGTCGCGGTCGCGGGCCTCGACCAGGCCGTCGGTGAAGAGGGCGAGCAGGCTGCCCACCGGCAGTTCCAGCTCCGCCGACTCGAACGGCAGGCCGCCGAGGCCCAGAGGCGGCCCGACGGGCAGGTCGGGGAAGGTCACTTCGCCGTCCGGTTCGACGACCGCCGGCGGCAGGTGGCCGGCCCTGGCCATGCAGCAGCGCCGCGAGACCGGGTCGTAGACCGCGTACAGACAGGTCGCCCCGGTGGTCACATCGGCGTAGTCGCCGTCGGAGGCTCCCGGCTCGCCGCGCTGCTCCTCCGCCGACTGCGCCACCAGATCGTCGAGCCGCGAGAGCAGCTCGACGGGGTCCATGTCCATCTGGGCGAACGCGCGCACGGTCGTACGCAGCCGTCCCATGGTGGCGGCCGCCTGAAGCCCGTGGCCGACCACGTCCCCGACCACGAGTCCGACCCGGGTGCCGGACAGCGGGATGACGTCGAACCAGTCACCGCCGACCCCCGTCACGTCGTCCGTGGGGAGAAAGCGGTGGGCCACGTCGAGCGCCGACTGCTCCGGCACGTGCTGCGGCAGGAGCTGGCGCTGGAGAACCAGGGACGCGGTGCGCTCACGGGTGAAGCGGCGGGCGTTGTCGATGGAGACGGCCGTACGGGCGACCAGCTCGTCGGCGAGTGACACCTCGCCGCTGTCGAAGGTGGCCGAAGCGGCGCCGCGGGTGAAGGTGACCAGGCCCAGCGTGCTGTTCCCGGCCCGCAGCGGCACGACGAGGACCCGGTCGTCCAGCACCGTCCTGCCCGAGGAGAGGCTGCGCTCCTGCGGTGAACCGGGCGGGTACTCCACGGGGGATTCGTCGCCGGGTACGGTATCGCCGTCCCCGGCCGGGCAACGGGCGGCCCGTACGAGGGAGCCCGCCGCCGAGCCGCTGGTGGCAGGCAGCTCACCCGCCAGGACCACCCTCGCGAGGTCGACGGTCACCGTGGCGGCGAACTCCGGCACCGCCACCTCGGTGATCTTGTTGGCGGTGGCCAGGGCGTCGAGGCCGTTCCCGATCCCGCGGCCCGCCTCGACGAGCAGGGCCAGCCGCCGCTGGGCCCGGTGACGATCGGTGATGTCGTAGGCGTCCTCGCACACGCCGAATACGTGTCCGTCGGCGTCCTGGAGGCGGTAGTAGGCGCAGGACCAGAGGTGGTCCGTGCCCGGGTCGCTGGGCGGCCGCCCCTGGAAGTGCAGGTCAAGAAAGGACTCGCCGGTGTCCAGGACGTGCCGCATGACCGCTTCGAGCGTGGGCGGATGCCCCTTGCTCACGAACTTCCCCTCGGAGTACAGCTGATCGGCCCGCATCCCGCGGAACTCGGCGAAGGGCCGCCCGATCTCCCGCTCGTACGCCGCGTTGCACCAGGTCAGGCACAGGTCGGTGTCGTAGATGGCGAGGCCGACGGGGGACTGTGTGGTCAGTCCGTGCAGCAGGGCGAGCCGGGATTCCCACAGCCGCAGGTCCTTCAGCTCCGTCGCGACGAGAACCCGCTGTACGGTCCCCGCGCCCGGCAGCGGGCACACCGCGATCGCGACGACCAGCTCATGCCCGTCCCGGTGCAGGGCGACGCGGATCTGGTTGCTCCGGAGCTCTGCGGGGACGGGCAGATCGGAGGGCACGGGGCCGGGTGTCAGAAACGTGGCCACGGGTCTGCCGACGATCTCCTGCGGCCGGTAGCCCAGGAGCCGCTCGGCCGCGGGGCTCCAGCCGATGACCGTGTCCCGGGCGTCGACGACCGCCGTGGCCGCCCTGGTGACGTCGAGGGGACTACGAAAATCGGTTCTCTGCTCCGCGTTCCATGCCGTCATGGCGCCACATCAGCCCCGTTCATCCCCTACAGAATCCGCCGCCCGGGCGGCGGACACAACCGCGGTTCGCCCACCCGCGCGCACGGAGGGTGCCACTGGGCCGGTCGGAGCAAGCGGCGTCGCCCTGTCGCACCTGGGACCACTCGGACCGGTGGCCCGGCCGTGAGGGTCCCGTTTACGGGTCCGCCATGGGGGAGAGTGACCGCGTGCATCGCCGGATCGTGACCCTCGTAGCCCTCGCCCTGCTCAGCACCGCCGGGTGCACCTCCGTGACGCCGCAGGACCGGCTGCCGCCCCGCCAGCCGCCCGCACCGGCGGGCGGCGCGCCCCCGTCGCTCTCCGGGCCCCGCACGCCTGCCGTCGTGCAGCCGTCGGCGCGTGACGCGCTGGTCAAGAGCGGCACCGGCAGTGCAAAGCCCGGGAAGGCACCGCGGCCCCGGCCGAAGGCACCCCGCCGCGAGAAGCCCGCCGCTGTGACCGGCACGCGTCCGGCGCCGGCCCCGCCACGTCCCACCGCCCACCGCACACCGGCACCGCCCCGGCCCGTGACCCAGCGCCCGCAGCGACGTCCCGAGCCGGTGACACCGCGTCCCGCGCGTCCCCGGCAGACGTACGACGGCAAGATCGTGTGCCGGATGGCGAACGGCGTGGCCGACCCGGCGACCGTGGCGTTGTGCCGCGAGCAACTGGGGCGGTGAGGGCCGGTCTCAGGCAGGGGCTGCCGCGCGGGCCGCGTAGGCGCGGACGTCGGCGTCCGGGTCCAGGACCGCGGCGGCCAGCGCCGTGCGGGCCTCCTCGCTCGTGGTGTGCCCGAGGAGGGCCAGGACCGCGGCCTTGCGGACGTCGGCGTTGGGGTCGCCCAGTGCCTTGCTCAGGGCGGGTACGGCGCGTTCGGCGGCGGCCGCGCCCAGGGCCGCGGCTGCGCCTGCCCTGACCTGCCAGGGCGGTGCGGTCAGGGCGTCAAGGGCGGTGTCGTCGTACGGGGCGGGGCAGCCCACGGCGGCCAGTGTCGTGAGGGCCGCCGCGCGGACCAGGACGTCCGTGTCCCGGAGCAGCGGGGCCAGCGCCGCCGGGCTGTCGAGGCCGCGTGCCACCGTGACACGGACCTCGCGTGCCGGGTCGGCGCCCGCGCGGGCCACGGCGTCGAGGTCGCCGACCGAGACCAGGGCGCGGACCGACGCGATGCGGACCTCGATGTCCGGGTCGGTGAGCGCGAGGGCGTAGGCGGCGGGGTCGCCCAGGCGAAGGGCGCGCAGGACGTCGAGGGCGGTGGCCCGGACCAGGGCGTCCTCGTGGCCGAGGGCGTCGTGCAGGCCGCGGGACAACTCCTGCCCGGGTGGCAGGACTTCGACCAGTTCGAGCAGGGACGCGGCAGCGGCGGCGCGCACGCCCGCATCCGGGTCCGCGAGCGTCCCGGCGAGGGCGGGGCCGGTGCCCGCGGGGACGGTCTCGGTGAGCGCGGCGACGGCCGCCCGGCGTACCGCGGCATCCGGGTCCGTCAAGAAGGGCCGTAGCAGCGGGAGTTCGGGCTCGTCCTCGGTGAGGGCGAGCAGTTCCAGGATGCGCGGGGAGTGCGACGTGGTCGCCGTGTCGCGCGAAGGGGCACTGCGGATACCGGAACCGACCGGGGCGATGTCGCGCTGACCGGCGGTGGCCACGTTCTCCGGATGGACCTCGCCCAGATGGCGTGAGGCGCCGCCGCCGGGCGTGAACTCCTCGACCGGGACCAGGTAGGGCTCCACCGGGCGTGCCGTGAACTCCATTGTCCCGGAAGGAGACTTGGACAGGTCGAGGTGGTACAGCCAGCCTTCGTCGTCGCGCTCGGGGTGATCCGTGCGCTCGTGGTAGAGCCCCCAGCGGGACTCCGTGCGGGCAAGGGAGGAGCGGGCCGCCATCTCGGCGCAGTCCCGGATGAAACTCACCTCGGCGCAGCGCATCAGTTCGTGCGGGGTCGTGGCGCCCATCTGGTCGATCTCGCGCCGCATCCGCTCGAAGTGGTCGACGGCAAGCGAGAGCCGGGCGCCCGTCTTGGGCGGGGCCACGTAGTCGTTCACGAAGCGGCGCAGTTTGTACTCGACCTGCGGCTGCGGAGGACCGTCGGGATTGCGCAGCGGGCGGTAGATCAAGTCGTGGGCGTCCCGCACCTGGGCGGCGGGCAACTCGCCCTCGTACGCGCTGAACCGGGAGGCGTCCGCACCCGCGAGATCTCCGAAGACGAACGCGCCGATCATGTAGTTGTGCGGCACGCAGGCCAGGTCCCCGGCGGCGTACAGACCGGGCACGGTGGTGCGCGCGTGGTCGTCCACGCGGACGCCCGACGCCGAGTGGCCGCCGCACAGGCCGATCTCGGAGATGTGCATCTCGACGTCGTGGGTGCGGTAGTCGTGGCCGCGGCCCGCGTGGAAGGTGCCCCGCGTCGGGCGCTCGGTGGAGTGCAGGATGCCCTCCAGGGCGCTGATGGACTCCTCCGGGAGATGGCTGAGCTTGAGATACACGGGGCCGCGGTCGGAGTCGAGTTCGGCGGCGAACTCCGACATCATCTGGCCCGACCAGTAGTCGGAGTCGACGAAGCGCTCGCCGTGCCGGTTGACCTGGTAGCCGCCGAAGGGGTTGGCGACGTAGGCGCAGGCGGGGCCGTTGTAGTCCTTCATCAGCGGGTTGATCTGGAAGCATTCGATGCCGGTGAGTTCGGCGCCCGCGTGGTAGGCCATCGCATAGCCGTCGCCCGCGTTGGTGGGGTTCTCGTACGTGCCGTAGAGGTAGCCGCTCGCGGGCAGGCCGAGCCGGCCGCACGCGCCCGTCGCGAGGATCACCGCCCCCGCGCGCACGGTCACGAACTCGCCCGTGCGCGTGTTGAATCCGACCGCGCCGACGGCCCGCCCCCGAGCCGTGAGCACCCGCACCGGCATCACGCGGTTCTCGATGCGGATGCGCTCGCGCATCTCGCGGCGGCGCAGCTGCCGGTAGAGGACCTTCTTGACGTCCTTGCCCTCGGGCATGGGCAGGACGTACGAGCCGGAGCGGTGCACCTGGCGCACCGCGTACTCGCCGTGTTCGTCCTTCTCGAACTTCACGCCGTACGACTCCAGGCGCTGCACCATCGAGAAACCCCGGGTGGCGGTCTGGCGGACCGTGGCTTGGTCGACGATGCCGTCGTTGGCGCGGGTGATCTCGGCGACGTAGTCGTCGGGCTCGGCGCGGCCGGGGATCACGGCGTTGTTGACGCCGTCCATGCCCATGGCGAGCGCACCGGAGTGGCGGACGTGCGCCTTCTCCAGGAGGAGGAC
>NZ_JBNNJZ010000402.1:0-7485 GCF_050270335.1 Streptomyces sp. NPDC059900 | reverse complement strand
GACATGGACGAGGGGCTCTACGAACGGTTGCGGGAGTGGCGCTCGGGCCAGGCGAAGGAGCTGGGACAGCCGGCGTACTGCGTGTTCACGGACAAGACTCTGATCGCCATCGCGGAGGCCGCACCCGACGAGGAGGGCGAGCTGGCCCGGATCCCCGGCGTCGGCGTGCGCAAGCTCAACCGCTATGGATCTGATGTGCTCGCCATTTGTGCAGGTGAGGAGCGTGTAAGGGGCGCCGATGGCAACTGATTCAAACTCGTCGAAAAAATAGTTTGCGCATGCGCAAGGAAGACCCATAGGTTCTTAAGCACGGGAACGGCGGCTTCTCCGAAGCCCTCGCCTCGTGCTGTACTTAATAGTCCGCCCGCAGGACCGGTTCCGGCCGGTCCCATAGACGCCGAGAGGAGGCGATTCCAGTGATCAGCATCAACGAGAGCTTCACCAGCACCGCGAAAATGACCGATCGCTCGGTCGTCGCTTCCTGCCTGCTCGGCTTCTCGAACCAGGGCACCGGTCTGTCCGGTGGCATCGCTGCCGCCGCCGTTCGTCCGGAGTCCTCTGCCCTCCCTCTGTCCCTCCCGCTGAACGTTCTTCCGATGCGTGAGGTCAATGAGGGCAGCGAGCGAGCGACCAAGGCACCGGGAGCAGTAGCGACGGCACAGGCGCAGGCCTATGCCTTTGCCGCAGCCGGTGCCGGATCCAAGAAGCAGACGACCCAGCAGCAGACGCAGCACCACCACACGATGTGGGCCTTCCGTGGGCTCGAACCCTGGAGTGATCCAGTCTGATCCTCGATCAGACCGGCGCCTTCAGGGCCGCGGAACCCCACCCGGGATCCGCGGCCCTTCTGTTTTCCCCAAAACGGGATGACGGAGCGAAGGGGCCGAGCAAGACCCGGTACCAGCCGCCAACCGGCCGACCCAGGCCGGCACGACCAGACGAGGAAAACACCACCGTGCAACTCGAAGCGCACGCCCCGTCCGTACCGCCTTCAGAGACTCTCCCCCCGCCCGTTCCCACGGAGGACCCGACCTTGACTCCCCTCACCGCGCTCACCGCGCTCGACGACGCCATCGAGAACCTCGGCGTACCCGTCCCCTGCCGCGCCTACGACCCCGAGGTCTTCTTCGCCGAGTCGCCGGCCGACGTCGAGTACGCCAAGTCCCTCTGCCGTACCTGCCCGCTGATGGAGGCCTGCCTCGCAGGCGCCAAGGAGCGGCGTGAGCCGTGGGGCGTCTGGGGCGGCGAGCTCTTCGTCCAGGGTGTCGTCGTTGCCCGCAAGCGGCCCCGTGGCCGTCCGCGCAAGAACCCGGTTGTTGCCGCATGAACGCCATCGGAACGATCGATCGCCCCCTGACGCACGACCCCAAGAAGCAGGCCCCGATGAAGGCAGCCACCGCCGAGCCCGCAGGCTCCGCCACCACAGACTTCTCCACCACCGGCGCGAACGACTCGCGCCAGAACAGGACCCGCGAAATGCAACTCATCCCAGAAGCCATGGCTCGTGCGCATATGCACGAACGCATGCTTGAAGCCGACGCCAACCGCCCGGCCGCCCGCCTGATGGCGGCTCGCCGGATGCAGCGCCGCGCCGAGCGCGCGTCGCTGCGCGCCAAGCGTGCGCTCGCCTTGGCCGTCATGCAGTGATCAACCGACGCACTGCCTGAGCCACACCACGAAGCCCGCGGGGGCCGGTCCGAACGGACCGGCCCCCGCGGTGCGTTGTGCCGGGCGAACCTCCGCGCGCGGCGATAGGCTCGCCGGGTGGACCAGCAGACTCCTCAGCCCGCTGACGCCGGGAATCTCGTGTGCTCCCGCTGCGGCAAGGTGGCCGAAGGCGCGCCGCTCACCTGGACCTGCTCCGTGGAGAACGGCGCCCGCCGCTACTTCTGCGACTCCTGCGCCCGCGAGAACCTCAGAGCCATCGAGGGGCGGCTCGACTCGCCGTGGTGGTGAGGGCGAGCCATACCTCTCAGGCGCCGGCCGCCGGGTCGTCCGCCTCCTGCTCCTGCGGCTCCTCCTCCACGAAGCCCGGCAGCCACTCCTCGAGTTCGTCCCGCATCCGGACCGTCGCCCCGAGCTGGCACAGCACCCCGATCGTGCTCAACGTCACACGGTGGATCAGCAGATACGACGGCGGGAGATTCAGCCGCTTGCCCAACTGATAGGCGGGGGAGCGGGGATCGGCCACCCGCGCCGCCTGCCCCCGCATCCAGCCGCGGGTGAAGGTGAACTCCTCCACCAGCATGGGCTCGATGATCGGCAGCAGATAGTCGAGGACCGCGTCCGGTTCGAGATCCACGGACTCCTGGACGAAGCCCTCCTCGCACAACATCGCGTAGACCGCGTCGGCCTCGCCGTCGAGCGTCATCCGCAGGGAGCGGCCGATGGTCGGGGGCAGCCCGCCGGGCAGCCGGTCCACCGTGCCGAAGTCGAGGACACCGAGCCGGAGGCCGCCCTTCTCGTCGGGCAGCAGCCGGAAGTTGCCCGGATGCGGATCGGCGTGCAGCAGCCCGGTGCGCGCCGGCCCCGAGAAGAGGAAACGGGCAAGGAGCTGTCCTGCGCGGTCCCGCTGCTCCTGCGTGCCGTCGGCGATCACGTCCGACAGGGGTATTCCGTCGACCCACTCGGTCACCAGGACCTGTTCGCCCTGGTGCACCACATCGGGCACCAGTACGTCCGGATCGTCTGCGAACTCCTCGGCGTGCGCGTGCTGCGCCGCGGCCTCCAGGCTGTAGTCCAGTTCCTCGGAGACGCGGTCGCGCAGCTCCGCGATGAGCGGCTTGATGTCCATTCCCGGAACCAGCGGTCCCAGGAGCCTGGCGAAGCGGCTCAGCTGGTTCAGGTCGGAGAGCAGCGCCTCGCCCGCCCCCGGATACTGCACCTTGACCGCGACCTCGCGTCCGTCGGACCACACCGCCCGGTGGACCTGGCCGATCGACGCCGCTGCGGCCGGCTTGTCGTCGAACTCCAGGAACAGCTCGCGCCAGTCATCGCCGAGCCGCTCGGCGAGCACGGCGTGCACGGTGCGCGTCGGCATCGGCGGCGCCGCTTCCTGGAGCTTCGTCAGCGCGGCGCGATAGGGCCCCGCGACCTCTTCGGGAAGCGCCGACTCGAAGACCGACAGGGCCTGGCCGAACTTCATGGCTCCGCCCTTGAGCTCGCCGAGCACCTTGAACAGCTGATCCGCCGTGCGCTGCTGCAGCTCACGGCCGACGATCTCCGCCGACTTGCCCCCGATCCGCTTGCCGAGCCCCCAGGTCGCCCGCCCGGCGAAGCCGAGTGGCAGCGCGGCCAGTTTGGCGGTACGGGTTACCGCCTTCCGGGGAAGATCAGACATGCGCCCCTCCAAGTCCCAGACAGCCACGCCTCGTCAGGCGGTTACCCCGCCATTGTGTCGTGCGGCTCTTTGTCCCCGGCGGGGTGTTCCCCCTTATCCACCACACCCGCCCCGCACGGGCACGAGAGATGCGGTGGTACCGGCCGTGCATGCCAGTCGAGGCCCGGCACGGACGCCTCCCAGCGGGCCCCCGCGCTCGCCGGTGCCGCCCCGTCCACAAAGGCCAGGGCATGCGCCGCGGCAAGGCCGGCGACGGTGGTCGAAAGGGCCAGGTCGCACGCGGTGACATGGCGCGCGCGTCCCGAACGCCACTGCGCCAGCATGCGCGGCCAGGTGGGATCCCGGTCCGCACGCTCAAGCGCCAGACAGCCCGCGCAGGCCGTCGCCCCCGGGAGGACGAGCGGCCCCACCACTCCGGTTCCCTCGATCACCCCGGCATAAAGATGCGGTGTCCCCGACGCGACGAGGGGCTCGGCGGCGAGCGGGTCGGGGGCGTGTGCGTAGAGCCCGTCCCGCGGCGCGATGATCACGAGAGAAAGCGCCGGCTCCCCCTCTCCCACCGCCCCCGCTGAGCCCCCTGCGCCCTCTGCTTCCGTTGCCCCCGCTTCTCCCGCCGCCCTCCGGACCCGGCGGGGCGGCCGGTCCGCAGCCCACTGCCGCACCGCCTGGCGCGCCGCCGCGTCCCTGCGGCTGCCGACCGAGTCGGCGGGCAGGCCGCCCGGCGCCACGTCCCGGGGCTCGACGACTCCTCCCTCCATCACGTCCACCTGCCCCACTCCCGCACCGGACAGAACCGAGGCCACCACCGCCCCCACCCGTCCCGCGCCCCGCACCTGGACCCGCATCGCGCGGCGCGCCGCCAGCTTCCGCATCCCGTCGCCGGGCCCGGCGGTCACGACCGACAGCGAAGCCAGGTCCGGGCGCAGTCGCTCCATCGCCCGATCCCGCTTGCGCAGGGCGTCGGCCGCCGCACCGCCGCCCGTCGCGTCGTCGAGGAGACCGGCCGCGGACAGCCGTCGCACGAGCTTGTCCACGTGATCGTCGGGCAGGCCCATCCGTCTGCCCTCCTCGCGCAGGAGCGGCAGTCCGCGTGTCCCGTCCAGCAGCTGGAGGAAGCTGCCCGTTGCCGTGTCCACCGGTCCGAGCGTCAGGGCGTGGGCAGGCGCCACGCCGAACTGGATGGTGTTCAGATCGCGCCAGCCGCGCCGCAGCGCAGGCTTCAAGATCGGATGCATGGTCGTCCCCCCGTGGTCATCCGGCGCTGCTTGTCCCCGCCCGCATCGCCGGTCGACAGCCAGGATGCCCGCCCCGGTCGAAGGCCGCCGAGCGTTGTCCACAGGCATGGGGTATTCGTCGTACTAATCGATCGCACGGGGAGCGATACCCCGCCGAACCGTCCCGGAGGCGGGACTTCCCCCATACCCAGCGGGTAACGTCGGGGCGTGCCCGCCGACCCACTGCACCGCGCCGGAAACCCACAGCGCAGCATGACCAGCCCGCCGCCACCCGGCTCCGGGGTGAGCGCGGTCGAGGTCAGACGGAGCGCCCGCCGCCGCAGAACGGTCTCCGCGTACCGCGAGGGCGATCGCACCGTCGTGCTCATCCCCGCCCGCATGTCCGAGGCCGAGGAACAGCGCTGGGTCAACGTCATGCTCGACAAGCTCGCGGCCCAGGAGAGCAAGCGGGTCCTTGGCGACGCGGAGCTCTCCGAGCGCGCCGAGCGCCTCTCCGAGCAGTACTTCGACGGCCGGGCCAGGCCCGCGTCCGTTCGCTGGGTCACGAACCAGAACACCCGGTGGGGATCGTGCACCCCGTCGGAGGGCAGCATCCGCCTTTCGCACCGGCTGCAGGGCATGCCCGAGTACGTCGTCGACTACGTCCTCGTCCATGAACTCGCGCATCTCCTCGTGCCCGGACACGGGTCCGACTTCTGGCGGCTCCTCGAGGCCTACCCCCGCACGGAGCGGGCCCGCGGGTATCTGGAAGGTGTGGTCGCGGCCGACCGGCTGCCGCATCTGCCCGCCGCCCGTGACGAGTGAACTTCCGCAGTTCCCGGAGGTTGTGTACCGGCTTTGTACCGGCTTGGTCCGCTGTCGGACTTTGCGGTTAGCCTGGCGCGACGCATTTACATTCGGGATGGGGGACGGTCGTTACGTATGGCCAGGGAATTCCAACGCGGCCACAAGGCCAAGATCAGTGACCTCACCGCGGGCACCGATCTGTACGTAGGCGTGCAGATCTCCGCCCCCGGACTGAGCTTCGACATCAGTTGCTTCGGCCTGGACGCGGACGAGCGCCTCTCGGACGACAGTTACTTCATCTTCTTCAACCAGCCGAAGTCGCCCGAGGAGTCCATTCAGCTCCTCGGCGCGCAGGCCGGTGACACGGAGTCCTTCCGGGTCACGCTCGACCGCATCCCGGCAAAGATCCAGAAGTTGTCGTTCACCGCGACGATCGACGGCGCCGGCCAGATGTCGCAGGTCGCCCCCGGCTACATCCGGATCGTCGCGGGCGGCGAGGAAGTCGCCCGCTACTCCTTCAACGGCGCGGAGTTCTCCACGGAGCGTGCCGTGATGCTGGGCGACTTCTACCTGAAGGACGTCTGGCGGTTCGCCGCGATCGGCCAGGGATTCGACGGCGGTCTCGACGCGCTCCTGAGGAACTTCGGCGGCGAGGTCGCCGAGGAGGAGCCCGCACCGCAGGCACCCCCGGCCACCGGCGCCCCGTCCTTCGCGCCGCCCGCCCAGGCCGCCGCGCCGCCCGCGTTCGGCGCCCCGGCGGGCCCCGCGCAGCCCCCGGCTCCGGCTCCCGCGCCCGCTCCGGCCCCCGCGCCCGCCCCTGCTCCGGCCCAGAACTTCGCGCCGCCGCAGGGAGCCACTCCGCCGCCCGCACCGGCCCCGGCCGACCCCTCCGTGCACGCGGCGCAGACCATCGTGGCCCCGATGAACCAGCCGCCGGGCGGCACGATCCCGCCCCCGCCGCCCGAGCCCTACGGACAGCCGAAGCCGCACTACGCCCAGGTGCCCGGCCAGTCGGCGCCCCCGCCGCCCGGATACGGCCAGCAGCCCGGCGCTCCGATGCCCCCCGGTTACGGCCAGCAGCCCGGCGCTTCCATGCCGCCCGGCTATGGCCAGCAGCCCCCCGGCCAGTTCCCCGGTCAGCCCGCGGCCCCGCAAGGCGCGGCCCCGCAGGGTGCCGGTGTGTCCGCCGCCCTCCAGAAGTACCGCGAGGCACCGACCGGACAGCGCTGGACGCAGCAGAACGAGAAGCTGGTCCGCGTCGACCTCGGGGTCAGCGAGCAGGCCGTGCTCGCCCGGCAGGGCAGCATGGTGCTCTACCAGGGCAAGGTCGAATTCAGCTACAAGGGCGCGGGCTTCGCGGGCCGCGTCGTGGGCAATGCGACCGGCCAGGAGATGCAGCTGATGCGCTGCTCCGGCCGCGGCCAGGTCTTCCTCGCCGAGGAAGCCACCCACCTGCACCCCATCGAGCTCCAGGGTGACGCGATCTGTGTCTCCGCGGAGAACGTCCTCGCGTTCGACGAGTCGCTCCAGCACGAGGTGCGCAGGATCGAGGGCCACGGCATCCCCGGCGGCGCGCTCTTCGTGATGCAGTTCCAGGGCACCGGCACGGTCATCGTCAAGACGCACGGCGTGCCCGTCGTCCTGCCCGTCACGCCGACGACGTTCGCCGACTGCCACGCCGTGGTCGCCTGGTCGGCGGCGGCCCAGGCGATCGTCTCCAGCCAGGTGCGGCTGCGCAGCAACGCGTACGCGGGCTCCACGGGGGAGAGCGTCAACCTCCAGTTCCGGGGTGCGCCCGGCAACTTCATCATCGTCCAGCCGTTCGAGGTCTGAGGGAGCCCGTCATGAATCAGCAACTCTCGGGCTTCGCCCCGGCACCGGTCGCGGCCCGCATGGAGAACCACGGCAGCCACATGGTCAAGGTGGCCATGCAGAGCGGAAACGACCTCCTCGCGCGCGTGGGTTCGATGGTCGCCTACGAAGGGTTCGTGCAGTACGAGCCCAATCCGCCCGCCGTGCGCCAGATCGCGAGGGAGTGGATGACCGGCGAGGGCGCGCCTCTGATGAAGTGCTCCGGAGACGGCCTGCTCTCTCTCGCCGACTACGGAGCCGACGTCGTCGTCA
>NZ_JBNNJZ010000401.1:0-7510 GCF_050270335.1 Streptomyces sp. NPDC059900 | reverse complement strand
GACCCAGAACCATGTCTGCGCCGGCGCACGCCACGTGCTCGCTGCGCCGCGGCGCCAACCGCAGCACACCGTCCATGCCGACCACGAAGGTGAACGGTTCGGCGAGCTCCGCCGCCGGCTGCTCGATGATCCAGCCACTGAAGTCAGCCGCCGATCTGATGCGGCGCCCGCCGTGGCCGGGCCGGACGGCAGCCCTCAGCTCAAGCGGTCCGACGTAGCGATAGCCCCGCCCCCGCTCAGCCATGCCGGCCCACCCGGACCCGTTCACCACGACCAATCATCCGGCCATCACCGGACCGCGGCCTGCCCCTGTCCGATCCCGCCGCCGGATCATCGTCAGGCGGCCCGGCTGACGTCCAGCCGTTGGGGCGAGGGTTCGTATCCGGCCGCCCGGTAGGCGGCGACGGCGGCAGCGTTCGAACTCGGGGTGCTGACCAGGGCGCTTGATGCACCCAGTTCCCGCAGCGCCGCCGCAGCGGCGATGCTGATCGCCGTCCCGTAGCCGCGACCGCGGTGGTCGGCGTGCACGCCCACCGGCTCCAGCAGGCCGGGCCTGCCGGGCCCGGCCGACCAGACCGTCGCCGCGGCCACCGCGTTGTCCTGGTCGTCGTAGCCGATCAGGCAGCGGGCGTCGGCGTAGACCGGCCCGGCCGCAAGGACGTGCCAGATCTCCTCGGTGAACGCCGGGCTGCCGAATGCCGAGCGGTGCACTGCGGTGCGCACCCCGGCCGTCTGCGGTCCGGCTACCTCGATCCGCAGGCAGCAGTCCTTCACCGGCCCGGAGAGGTCACGGCGCAGCGGCGTCCACGGCTCGTCCAGCCTCCAGCCCGCCTCCAGCAGGACCTCGCGGAGCAGGGCGCCGTCGGGGATTTCGAGGCCGACCTTCCCGGCCGGCAGGACCCCGCGCTGTGGATCATTGAGGTCGGCCAGCAGCCGGTGCGCCAGGTTGGCGTCCTGTCGCAGGTCCGGTGCGGTCGTCAGGCGCAGCACGTCGGGGTCGTCCAGGTATCCGACGGCGATGATCTGTCCGTCCGCGCTCCAGGTGCGCACGGCCGCAGCCAGCCGCTGCGCGCCCAGCGCCCAGGCCCAGCCGAGGTCTCCCGGATGAAGTTGCAGCGGCGTGTCATCGCCCTGCCATACGCGAAGGGCTTCCACGGCCCCGGTCAGTTCCTCGACACCGGGCTCGTTCAGAACGATCGTCATGTCCCGCATCCCACACCACCAAGGCGAGGGGCCGCACCTGGTTTTGCCCGGCCAGTCAGCGGTTGTCCCACCCCTTGGGGGCTTGCAGAATCTCGAAGTGTCGGAGCGTGACCGCGCTGGGCACCTGGTCCAGCTCGGCCAGGGCCCTCTTGAGCAGCCCGAGGGTACGCGGAATCGCGTCGTGTTCCCCGAGCTGCGCGTGCATGCGGGCAATGTCCCGGTAGAGGGCCTCGTTGTAGCGGTCGCGCTCGCGGGCCTGCTCCAGCAGGTCGAGGGCTCGGTTCGGGTCGGTGGCACGCAGGGCGCGCACCAGCGCGCTGACGGAGTCGAGGTAGGCGCGGCGCAGGACTTCGCTCGGTTCTTCCCGCCAGGGCCCCGCGATCTCGGTGGCGAAGTCCCCGGTGTACAGAGCGATCACCCGCCACAGGGCCGCCTGGCGTTCGTCCTGGTTTTCCCTGGTCCTGGCGGCCTTCACCTCGTCTCTGAGGTCCCATACATCGACGCTGACCTGCTGTTGGTCCAGTTCGTATCGCGCATCGGCGCGCTGGACGATGTTGTGGACCGCGCCGTGCGTGGCCCGGGGAAGGCTGCGGCGCAGCTGGCTCAAGGTGGCGTAGAACGCATTCGATGTTCGCCCGTAGGGGGCTTGGGGCCAGATGGCTGCCGCCAGTCGCTCGCGTTGCGCTCCCTCCCGGTGCACGGCGAGGTAGGCGAGCAGCTCGCGCTGCTTGGGTGCCAACGCGCTGGTCACGTCGACTGGTTGTGCGTCGTCCGGGGCACGGTAGGTGAGGGTGAGGCGTCCCAGGAGGCAGAGCCGTAGCGGCTGTTGCCGGCCCGGGGTTCGCCGGGCCGGCGCTGCGTCTGCGGAGGGAACGGTCGTGTCTGGTGTCCTGGCGCGGGGGGCCTGCTCCTCGTGCTCGCCGGGCGGCCGGGGCGGTGTCGCGGGGGCATTTTCCCGCGGCGCGGGCGCGATGCGGGGTGTGCCGGTGTTTTGCTCGGTCGGCGGCCTGCCGGGCCCTTGTGGGGCCGCCTCGGCCAGGAGGGCGAGGATTACTGCGGCGGGCTGGGGCGGCATGGTGAACAGGCGGGCTCCGGCGAAGGGTTCGGCGTGCGAAGGGCTGGCGGCCCCTACGGTTCCGTCCGGGCGTATGCGCAGGGTTCCTCCCGCGCGCCACTGGCCGATCAGGAGGCCGGCCAGGCCGAGCGCCGAGCCGTTGTCGAGGATGGCCTGCAGGCGCGGCTGCTCCTGTGCGGCGGGTACCGCGGCGATGAGCACGAGCTCCGGGGTGTGGGTGGAGGGGACGGGCGCGGTGCCGTGGTCGGTGCGTGCCCGGGTACGGGAGAGGAGTTCGGTTTCCAGCAGTTGTAGCGCCTGCGGCAGGTTGGCGACGATGCGCAGCCGCCGCGGTGGTGCCGGGGCGGTGTGCCGGCCCAGGAGGCGGTGGGCGTCGGGCGCGGTCATCACGAGTTCCGCCGGCGCGGCTGCCTCTGGTTGGGGCTGGGTGAGCAGGTCGATCACAAGGGCGCGGGCGGCGTCGAGTGCGCCGGGGCCCACGAGACCGAGGCCGCGGCTGCGCGCCAGGGCCCAGGCCAGGTCCCGGCCGTCTTTGACGCCCAGGACACGGGCGGGGGGTGTCGGGTGCGGTGTTCGGGGTCCTCTCCCCTCGTCGCGGCCGGTGTTGCCGGCCCTGCTGCCGCTGCCGGGCGTCCCGGGCCCGGCGGCTGGGGCCGGGTGGCCGGCGGTTGCGGTGCGCGGCGGGGTCTGTTTGCTGGCCTGGCGCAGGGCGCGGATGACCGGTGTGAGCCGGGCGTCCTGGTTTGTGCTGCGGCCCGGCCGGTGTCGGGCCCGTCGGCGGCGGCGGTGTGCGAGGAGCAGGGCGGTGGCAAGGACGGTGGCGGTGCCCGCTCCGATGAAGACGCCCTGGGGCAGGTCAAGGCCCGCGTCGCTGCGGGGCTGCGGCGCCGGGGAGGGCGGTGCGGCCGGTGAGGTCGGGGTCCCTGCTCCCCCGCAGGGCGGGGCCGGGCGGGTCGGGGGCACGGGTGGGTGCCCGCGCTCGGGGTCCTTGCCCGGGCGCGGGGCGGGGAGGCGCAGCACCCAGCCCGGGCGGATGAGGCCGGGGTCCAGCAGTGCGTGGCCGTCCGCCTGGCGGCGCCCGTAGTTGAGTGCGTAGATCTCCGGCCAGCGGTCGCCGTCGTGCAGGCGCCGCGCGGCGATGCGCCAGAGACTGTCGTGGACGCCGTGGAGCGGGGGGCGCACGATGGCGGCCGTGGTGCTCTCCCGGGGTGCGGCGGTGTCGCTTGCGGCGCGGGCCCCGCCGTCTCGTGTTGTCCGCCAGGGCGCTGCGGGGTTGCGCAGGGTGTCGGCGGTGATCGGCCGCTTGTGTGCGGGGAACAGGTGGGCCTGCGGGTCGCGGCCCGGCAGGAGGGCCAGCGCCGCTGCGCCCAGCAGGGCGGCCCCCAGCACCTTCAGCGGGCCGCCGGCGATGGCCGGGCGACGCCGGTCGGCGGCACGTCGCAGGCCCTGGCCGGCCGTACGCAGAACACCGCCCAGGAACACCAGCCAGATCGCCCACAGGGCGCACGCAAGGACCTTCAGGAGCAGCGACGCTTCCGGCGGTGCCGTCAGCCGGGCACCGGCCTCCGGCCCGGCCGGGATGTGATCGGGCAGCGGCCACCCGACGTACCGGCACAGCCCCCACGGAAGGCCCGCCACCAGCGCGATGAGAAGGAGGGCGGCCAGCACGCTGCGCCCGAACAGGGCCGCACGGAAGGGTGGTTGGGCGCCCGGCCTTGCGTGTGCACGCTGCGATTTCCGCCTGCCCGGTGTGTGCCGTCCGCGCGCCATGGCAGCACGCCCTAGGGTTGCGCGGTGTGCACCGCGCGCACGGGGCGGGCACGTCCGGGGGCGGTGGCGGCCAGGCTCTGCCCGCCGGACCAGACGGCGGCCTGTGCCGCATCCCGGCGGGCACGCTTCGGGCCGGCACCGGCGCGCGGCGCCTGCCGTCCTGGCGGGTGCGCGCGCCACACGGTGCACGACCGGCGTTCACGGCCGACCAGGGCCGGGGCAGCGGGAGGCGGCGGGCACGGCCGCACATCCGCCATGGGCAGGCGTGCCGAGCCGGTTGCGGCCGTGCGCAGGGCCGCCGGGGGCGCCGGGGTGTTCACAGCGGCCACCCCAGCCCGCCGCGGCCCGTCTCGAGGCCCTCGGCCGTCAGGGCGCCCAGGGTCTGGGAGCGCAACGGCACGCCCGGCTCGGCCCGCAGGGCGGGCCCGGGGCGGTAGACCTCATTGGAGATGATCTGCCGGCCGTCGGCGCCGATGACTTCCCGCACGGAGGACACCACGCGCTGCGCGGGTTCGTCCCGTGACCACTCCAGATGTACGACGAAGTCCAGCGCCGAGGCGACCAGGAGATTCGTGGCTTCCGGCGTCATCCGCTCGGCGCCCTGGACGGCGTAGGCGGCGAAGCGGGTGAAGGCTCCGCGGCTGGTGGAGGTGTTCACGGTGGCCATGGAGCCGTCGCTGCCCCGGCTCATGGCGTTGCACATCAAGATCACTTCGGGCCCGCGGACCTCGCCGACGATGACCCGGTCCGGTGCCATCTGCAGGGCCCAGCGCACCAAGTCGCTCTGGCTGACGGCCTTCTGTCCGTCCAGGTGGGCCTCGCGGGCCTGCAGCGCGACCACATCGGGGTGGGCCTGCGGGTCACCGTCCAGGCCGAGTTCGAAGACCTCCTCGATGGTGATCAGGCGCTCGGCGGGCGGGATCTCGGCGGCCAGCGCGCGCAGCAAGGTGGTCTTGCCCCTCGCGGTGCCCCCGGTCACCAGCATGTTCTTGCGGGCCCGGACCGCCGCGCCCAAGAACGCCTCCAGACTGCGGTCGATGGTGCCCAGGCGGCGCAGCTCGGCCAGCGAGACGCGCGGGTGGCGGCGGCGGATGGACACCGAGGGCCGGGCGGACACGGCCATCACCGCGACGACCCTTTCGCCCGTGGGCAGTTGGAAGCTGACGCTGGGACTGCCCCGGTCGAAGCGGCGCTCCGGCGCCCCCGAACGGGCGGCCAGGCCCCGGATCAGCTGGACGAGCTCGGCATCCGAGGCCGCGACCGACGGCAGCTGGGCGCGGCGCCCGTCAACGTAGCGCACAAAGACGCAGTCACCGTTGATGTTGATGGTCTCCACGTCCGGATCGCGCAGCAGCGGCTCGAGCCCGGCGTCCGGTCCGCACACCTCGTTCAGCACCGCCGTGATCACCTGCTGCTCGGCCTCGGGCGGCAGCATCGGCTCGCCGCGCGTGAGCTGGTGGCGCGCGTGCTCCTCGGCGGCCTCCGCCAGGAGCGTCTCGGCCGCAGCGCGCTGCCCGCTCCCGGTCCACCGGGCCTGGCCGGGAGCCGGGCCGGGGGCCTGGTGGCTGTGCAGGCGCTCGGACAGCCGCTGGGAGAGCTCGCGGTGCAGCTGCTCCTTGAGCGGCTCGCCGGCGCCGCTTCCGGCGGGCGCCGGGCCCGCATCCGGCCGGTCGGGGGGTCGGCTGACGGCCGCCCGCGGATCGGGGCGGGGTGTGCGGGTGTGCGGGAGCGGTGCTCCCGCGGCGGTGCCGGGCGGCGCCGGGTTCCAGCTGGTGGGCCCGCTCATCGCACCGCCTCCGGGCCAGCAGTCCCGCAGGACGGCTCTCCACGCGCCGGGGGGCCGGTCCGGTCACCCGGCACGGTGCATGCGGCAGGCCGGACGGTGCGGCCCGGCGCCCGGTTGCGCCCGCCCTTGGCGGGCATCCCGGCACCTTGCCGGCATCCCGGGTGCACCTGCTGCGCGCCGTCGACGGGTCCCCGGCCGATGCCGGCCCCGTCCGGCACAGCGCCCGGAGCCGGCAGTCCCCCGGTCGCGCCTGCCGCGGTGGCGCACGCCAGACTCCTCAGCACGATCCGGCCCCTTCGTCCGCCAAGCGCGTCACCTTCCACTCTCCGCTGTGCTGCTTCGTCACCTCGGCTGTGATCGTCTGGCGTTCGCGGGGCGAACCGGCGGGGTGGTCGCCGTTCTGCTGGCGGTACTGGCCGTGCTTCAGCCAGCGGGAGGCGTCCCGGCAATCCGAGAGGACCACCCGGGTGGGGTCAGCAGCCGGATCGGCCCGGCTCACGCTGGGCGGGCTTTCCGGGTGGCCCCGGCTCACCAGGCCGTTGCGGTGGTCCGTGTGCATCCCACCAGAGATCGCATCCAGCGCCTGTCCTGTGGCGTGCCAGGCCAGTTGCGGCGACTTCCAGTCCGAGGCGCTTCCCGCCTCCGCCACGTCCTGCCACATGCCCAGGTACGCAGCGATCGCCCGTTCCTGTGCCGTCTCGGAGGGAACTGCGGTACCTGACACCCCCGGCACCACGGGGTGTGACGCTCCGCCTGCTGCCCGGCGCGCGTCCCTCTCCGGGTGGTGTCCCGAGTCGCTGCAGGCCGCCACGATCAGCAAGCCCGTTGCGCAGGCTCCGGCGCACGCCCCTAACCGCCGTCTGCTCCACAGCCGACGCTCCTCTAACACCACGACCACCCCGCCTCACGACAGACACAAGATTCCGGCCCGGCGTACGGGAGTGCGCGGGCGCAGGTACCACTACGCCTGATCCCCGCGCACATTGCAAGATGCAAGTGCGAAGAATCCTCAGAGTGCGAACGGCGATTCAACGCCATCATCCATATAGATGCTGCTAGTTGGGTCTTGATGGAATCTCCAACACGTAAGGGCAGATCTTCCGTATAGCAACTTCCAGCAAGCGGGATCCGTCTGCCGCGCCCGACCCGCACTCGCGTCACCGACATCCCGTCATCCGCCGCGCGCCGTGGCAGAGAGGCATGGGCGCTGCATCTGCCAGACGACGGCGCCCCCGTCCCGGCAGCACGCGGGAACGGGGGCGCCACGGCCGGCAGCGAGGACATCGGGGGGCCAACTCGCTACCGTCCGGTCCAGGGCGAGCCCTCCTCGAACAGCAGACGGCCGAGGGAGCCTGCGGGGTGCTGCGACAAAGGCACGACTCCCAGGCCCGAACGGCACGGCGGGCACAGATAGATCACCCGCCCGCCGCAGGAGATCGTCGGCTCAAGACCGACCGGGATGGCCTCGGCCGTGTCCTGGAGGCACTCCCGGCACGTTCTGATCACCGCGCACACGCCGGCGCACACGCCCACAACTCCGCCGTGACCTCCCTGCCGAAGCAGTCCCGGTACGTGACGCAGCCCAGCAACCGATCCCGGAACAAACGCCTGCCACACAACGCACACGCCTGCTCGGAAAGCTGCAGATTGCTCAGCGTCTTCGGATCGGGAAGCAC
>NZ_JBNNJZ010000400.1:0-7516 GCF_050270335.1 Streptomyces sp. NPDC059900 | reverse complement strand
TCGACGTGGAGGTCGGCGTCTTGTTCGTCTGCGTGTAGTGCTGGTAGGTGTGGAGGTGCGGCTCGTTGAACGGGGCGGGCTCCTCGGGGGCCTGCTCCTCGCTTTCGTCCGGCGGCAGCTCCGCGAGGTGTTCCAGGAGCAGCTCGCCCTGGCCGTGGATGTTGCCGATCGCCACGAGCGAGGAGTCGGGGCCGAGCTGCGCGAGGATCTGATGCATGAACTCCTCGGGGTCGCGCCGGTCGCCGCCGAGGTCCACCGCGCGCCCGCGCCACTCGGCGGGGATCGCATCGATGGCGGACTTGGCGGGGTGGCCGATGACGAAGACCTTCTCCGGCCGGAGATCCGGGATGATCTCGCCCATCTGGCCGTTGCGCTCGACGCGGTCGGGACGGCAGTTGATGACCACGTGCAGCGGGCGGTGGATGGCGCCGAGGTCGAGCAGCTGGTTGATGTTCATCAGCGTCGACTCGGGGTCGTTGGCCGCGAAGACGTTGGCGAAGCGCACCTTCTTGCCGTCCTGGGTGGCGTACCGCTCGACCGAGAGGACACCGGGGTCCGGCGGGGCGTCGTACATGCCCTGGAGTGCGACCTCGCGGCCGACGCCGAGGAGCTCGGCGACCTTGAGCGCGATCGCCACGTTCTCCTTGAAGGTGAACCAGCTGAAGCCGCGCAGCTCGTCGTCGGTCACCGTCTCGGGGTCGGCGTAGATCAGCCGGCAGTTCCGCGCGTCGGCCTCCTCCTGGAGGATGTCGAAGCGGTCCTTCTCGGCGGTGACGCAGATGCCGTCCTCCGGCATGGAGCGGCACAGGGAGCGCGCCACGTCGTCGAGGGTGGGGCCCATCTCGGCGAGGTGGTCCTCGCGGACGTTGCAGAGCACGCCGATGGTGGAGCGGATCAGCTTGGACTGGTTGATCTCCTGGAGCGCCGGCATGACCGCCATGCACTCGATGACCAGGGCGTCCGGGTTGTACGCGGCGGCGCGCCGCACGATGCCGATCTGCTCGACGACGTTGGCGATGCCGAACTTGCGGTAGACGGGCTCCTCGGTGGCGTCCGGGTGGATGAACCGGGCCGCGGTGCCGGTGGTCTTGGCGACCGTGTTGAGCCCGCCGCCGCGCAGGGCGCCCGCGCAGAGACGGGTGATGGAGGATTTGCCGCGGATGCCGTTGACGAGCACCCGCGAGGGTATGTGCTCCAGGTTGGCGAAGTGCCGCCGCTGTTCGACGATCCCGGCGGCGAGCAGGATGGCGCCGCACACCACGAGCACGGTGTAGAGGAAGAGCACGGGGTTCAGTTCCTTCCGGCGAGGCCGGCCGTGACGCCGTCCCGCTTGCGCTGTGTGCCCGTCGGCAGCTGCTGCCTGATGAGTTCCAGGCTGCGGGTGACGGCGCCGACCTCGTCGTGGTGGCGCGGGTAGAGGACGGTGCGGCGGTCTCCGTCGGCGAGTGCCTCGGCCTGGTCGGCGAGGTGCCGCAGCGGCCGTACGACGACGATGTGCAGCCAGCCGAGACAGGCGGCCGCCGCGGTGATGCCGAGCAGACCGGCGAGTACGGTGCGGTTCTGCAGGCTGTACTCGGGGATGGCGAGGCCGGATGCGGGCTGCCAGGTGACCACGGTCCAGTTGAGGGCCTGGGCGACGCCGCCGCCCGCGAACGGGGCCGCCGCCGCGATCCGGACGTCGCCGCCGTCCCGGTGCAGGGCTCCTTCGGCGCGCGGCTTCTCGACGCCCTTGCCCGCGACGGACTTCGCGAGCTCGGTGATGCGGCCGCCGGGCAGGTCCTGGAACTCGCGGTAGCCGGTGTTGGCGCCGATCACCCGGCGCTTGTCGTCGACGACGCGGACCTCGCCGAGGCCGGGGCGGCCGAGGAGCGAGTTGAGGAACTCGATGCGGAACTCGCCGACCACGGCGGCGCCCTTGCGGCCCGGCACCTCTGCCGTGCCGAGGATCACCGGCTTCTTGCCGCCCTCGTCGATGACCCGGACCGGCTGCGTGGACGCGCCCTCGCCGGCCGGGCTGCGGGGGTCGTCGCCCGCCTCGGCGAGGACCTTGCCCGAGGCGTCGAGGACGTACAGGGACTGGTAGCGGGTGTGCTGGTGCAGGGTGCCTTCGAGGACCTTGGTCATGTCCGCGGCCTCGGTGCGGTCCCCGATGAGGGTGGCGACGGAGGTGAGGTCGGCGTGGCCTTCGTTGAGGGCGCGGCGGACCCGGTCGGTGAGGGTGTCGGTGCGCTCGCGCTGGTCGGCGACCATCTGCTGCGGTATGTCGACGCCGCCGCCCGCGCGGTTGAGCAGCAGCATGAGCGGCGCGGACCAGGCGAGCAGGAGCACCGCGCAGACCGCGAGGAGCGTGCGGCTGCCCCGCTTGCCGCGGCGGGCCGGACTGCCCTGCTGGTCGGCGGGCGCGCCGAGCAGCTGGCGGCGCAGCCGTTCGAGGGCGACGCCGATGCGGGCGGCCTCGCCGCTGCGCGGCACGGAGACCGGCCGTTCGAGGTCGCCGCGGGTGAGCCTGCGGCCTTCCAGGAACAGCTGGATCAGCGGGCGCTGCACGGTCCGCAGGAGCAGGAAGACCGTGACGCCGCCGATGAGCAGCAGGGCGGCCGCGGCGAAGAGCCCGAAGGCCGAGCTGTGGGTGGCCGTCCGGTCCTCGGTGACCGGGACCATCGCGACGACGGAGAGGCCGAGCTCGGTGGCCATGGTGGTCTCGCCCGCTTCCGGCGCGGCGAGGCTCGCGTACCCGGCGACGGCCCGTTTGCCGTTCTGGCCCTCGCCGGTGAGGTGGCCGCTGACGCCCGCGAAGCCGCCGGAGCCCGGCTCCTTGGACATGATCGGGTGCTCGCGGGTCTTCTTGGCGGCGGACGTGGCGAACGTCTTGAGCTGCTCCTCGGACCGTTTGATCTCCTCGCGCCGGTCGTCGCCGACCTGCTCCGGCTCGGGGATCCCGTCCTGGCTGAGGACGCTGCCGTCATGGCTGACGACGGCGATGGAGCGGGACGTGCCGAGGCTGATGCCGGGGAAGCGCAGGCTGCTCGACGCGACGAGGAGCTGCTGCGGCTCTCCCTTCCAGGTGAGCAGGGCGAAGGAGAGCAGGCGCGTCTCGCCGTTCTCCAAACGCACCATGCGCGGGTCGAGGCCGTCCTTGTCCGCGAGCTTGCCGCGGTCGACGGCGGTCAGCGGCAGATTCTCGCCGCGGGCGGCGAGGAGCTTGCCCGAGGAGATCTCGACGACCGCGGTGCCCATCCACTTCTGGTAGACGCTGCCGATCTTGTCGAGGACGGCGTCCGCGGGGACCGGGTCGCCGGCGCTGAAGAGCTCGGCGGTGCGGGTCAGGTCGGTCACGGATTCGTCGATGGAGGCGCGCAGGGCGATGGCGCCGTCTTCGGCGAAGTGCTGCTGGGACGACTTGACCGCCTTGGGTACGGCTTCCTGGCCTGCGCGGCCGAGGGTGAGGGCGGTAATGCCCGCGAGGGCGAGGAGCAGGACCGACAGCACGGCGATCGGCGGACGTATGCCGCCGATCAGGGACATGTCGGTCCTTCGGCGGACCTTGTGCCGCCGCTTCGAACGCGAAGCGGCCAAGGGGGGCTCCTCTCCTGGATTCACGCAGGAACGTGAAGTGGCGCGGGTACATGAGGTGACGCGGGTACGTGTGGTGACGCGGGTTCTTGCGGTGACGCGGGGACGTGAAGTGGCGCGCGGCCGCGCAAGCGCAGAGTGATGCGTTCCGGAGAGCTTGGACCTACGAGACAACCGAATGGATGCACGAGATATGGGAAATGTGAGCTAGGTCGCGCCGAACGTCCTACCTCCCTTACGTCAGGAGACGCACTCCCTCTCCGCCGGGCGCCGCAGGCGCGCCCTTATCGTCGTAGCACCATGGAGCACTGCCGCACTCCCCCACCGGGCCGATGACGATCGCAAAGAAGCTCTGCGTCCTCGCCGTCACGACGGCCGGGATACTCGGCCTCGTGCGGTGCGCGGGCGACCCCTCGGACGAGGACCGGGAGCCCGCCGGCCGCAGCCTGGAGCGGCTGGTCACCGACTACACCTCCGGCTTCCACGAGGACAGCGGGTACCGGCTTCCCACGCGCGACGAGCGGCGCACGATGGCCGCCGGTGTCGCGCTGCTCCTCGACCGCGAGCGCGCGGCGGCCGAACGGCGCCTTGCCGACGTGGACTTCACGGTGCGCACGGTCACCGATCCGGCAGGCGGCCGGCGGTTCGCCGAGGTCGCCGACCGCTCCGAGGACGGACCGGCGCCACGCGGCTGGGGGCGCGTCTACATCGACCTCGACTCACCCGTGCGCTGGTCGGCGCAGATCCCGCACCCCGTCGCCGACCGGTGCACCGAGCGGCTCGGCGCGGAGCTCCTGAGCCGCTCCCCCGGCGGCGTACTGGTGGTCGCGGGAGCACATCGCAAAGCCGGGCGCGGTGACGGGGCGGATGTGGCGCACCGCAGGGACAGCGTCTTCCACGCCATCTGCGCCGAACTGGCGCGCCGCGGGCTGCCCGGCGTGCAGCTGCACGGGATGGACGACGACTCCGCGCCGGAGCACGACGTCGTCGCCTCCACGGGCCGGGGCAGGCAGGCCGTCGCCGAGGGCCGCGACCTCGCGGACGCACTGCGGGAGCAGGGCTACGACGTCTGCCGCGCCTGGGCCAGGTCCTGCCCCCTGGCGGGCCGCTCCAATGTGCAGGGCCGGACGGCCGCGGCGCACGACGTGCCGTTCCTGCACATCGAGTTCGGCCACCGGATACGCGAGGACCGCGCCCGCTCCACGGAGGCGGTCGAGGCCCTTGCGGACGTCACCCGCACCTGGCGGCGCGACGAGTAGCCGCCCGCCCCCGTTCCGGCCGCCTCCTCACGGCCCCTGCCCCGCCCGCGCGTACACCACCGCTCCCTCCACCCGCAGCACCGGCCGGTAGTCCGCCGCGAGCACCCGTCGCAGGGACGGCACCCTGGCCGGGCCGTACGGCTTGCCCCGGGAGTCGTCGACCACCAGCGCCGGCGGGTGGCGCCGCAGCTCTTCGCGGAAGACGGGCCAGGCGCCGTCGACCGCGTACTTCTCCCCGACCTGCGGCCCGTTGCGGCCTCCGCTGTAGTTGGTGAGCAGCCCTGCCGTGAGGTAGCGGCTGGCGGGGGCCCGGTCGGCGAGCCAGTACGTCTCGGGGTGTATCCCCCACACCAGGACCTTGTCCCCCGGCCCGGTACTGGCCGCGACCGCCTCCGCGACCCGCGCCGCGTGCGCCAGTTCGGGCCGCGGCGCGAGCAGGCCCCAGGCCAGGAACACCGCGCACGAGCACCCCGTGACGACGAGCGCCCTCACCGTGCGCTCACGCGGCAGGCTCTGCAACGCCGCCGTGCCCAACAGGGCCAGCGGCGGCATCAGTTGCAGGTAGTAGTGGCCGAAGAAGTGGAAGCCGACCAGTACCGCCGCCGCCGAGGAGGCGAGCCACAGCCACAGCTCCGCCGCCCCGGTGCGGGCGACGCGCAGGACACGTACGACCGGCGGGATGATCCCCGCACAGGCCCCCGCGAGGACCGCCGCGTTCACCAGGCCCCGCCCGAGCACATGGAGTTCGGAGCCGGTGAAGGAGGCGTAGGCGCCCGAGCCCGTCACCGTCCAGAACAGGAAGCCCGAGGGGTCGGTCAGGAGGGCCGCGGCGACGAGGGGACCGCACAGGCCCGCCACGAGGCGCACCGCGCACCACCGGGAGGCCCCGGCACGCCACAGCAGCCAGGCCACCGGCAGGAGCACCGCTCCCCCGGTCTGCTTGGCGAGGAACGCACAGGCCACCGCCGCGCCCGCGGCGCCCCATCTGCGGCGGTCCGCGCACCACAGGGCGGCGGCCGTGCCCGGCAGCATGAAGATCTCGAAGGTGGCCGCCTGGGCGTCCTGCGGGTTCAGGCCGATCGAGATCAGGAGGTAGAGCACGCCCGCGGTGCGGCCCGCCCGCTCCCCCCAGCGCCGCCGGGCCAAGGAGGCCACGAGCACCGCCGTCAGGAGCTGGGCGGCGACGGCGAGCACCTTGAGCGGCAGGAGCGAGGAGTCGCCGAAGAGGGCGAAGGCCCCCTCGTACAGCCAGGGGACGAGCGGCGGTTTGCGGTCGACGACCGTCTCGTAGAGCTCGCCGCCGTGCGCCAGTATCCGGGCCTGTACGGCGAGATAGCCCTCGTCGGGGTTCCACAGCGGCCACCGCAGAGAGGGCAGCCGGGTCACGCAGGCCAGGGCGGCGAGCAGCGGGAGCAGACGTGCCCAGTAGGCGCCCCTGCGCCCGGGGACGCGCTCCCCGGGCGCACTTGCCCTCCGAAGGGCGCTTACGGAACGTAGCGATGCGGTGGGCTCGACGAGCATACGGTGCACGCTATCCGGCCCCGCAGTCCCTGCCGGAACGGGACATACGGGGCCGGAGGTGAAGGAGTGCCGAAGAGTGCCGGAGGGCGACGGCTACCGTGCGTCGCCGGCGTGCGGGTCGCGCTGGTGCAGACGGCTGTGCGAACGCCCGTACACGAAGTAGATCACCACGCCGATGACCATCCAGACCGCGAACCGCAGCCAGGTCTCCGCGGGCAGGTTCAGCATCAGCCACAGGGAGGCGAGCACCGACAGGATCGGGACGAAGGGCACCAGCGGAGTGCGGAAGGCGCGCGGCAGGTCGGGGCGCTGCTTGCGGAGCAGGACGACGCCGACGGCGACCACCACGAAGGCGAACAGCGTGCCGATGTTGACCAATTCGGCCAGTTCGTCGATGGAGGTGAAGCCCGCGACGATCGCGACGATCCCGCCCAGCAGCAGCGTCGAGCGGTAGGGGGTGCCGAACGTGGGGTGGACCTTGGAGAAGGTCAGGGGCAGCAGTCCGTCGCGGCTCATCGCGAAGAAGACGCGGGTCTGGCCGAGCAGCAGGATCATGCAGACCGAGGTCAGGCCGACCGCGGCGCCGAAGCTGATCAGGCCCGCCCAGAAGGGGTGCCCGACGGCCTTGAAGGCGTCCGCCAGCGGTGCGTCCGTGGAGAGTTCGGTGTATTTCTGCATGCCCGTGACGACGACGGAGACGGCGACGTACAGGATCGTGCAGATGAAGAGCGAGCCGAGGATGCCGCGCGGCACGTCACGCTGCGGATTGTGCGTCTCCTCCGCGGCGGTGGCGACGATGTCGAAGCCGATGAACGCGAAGAAGACCACGGCCGCCGCGGTGAAGATGCCCATCACGCCGAAGTGCGAGGGCGTGAAGCCGAACATCAGCTGGACCAGGGGCGCCGTGATGCCGCCGCCGCCCTCGGCGGGCTCGGACGGCGGGACGAAGGGGTCGTAGTTGGAGCCGGTGATGAAGAGGGCGCCGACGATGACGACCAGGAGCACCACCGTCACCTTGACGGCGACGATGACATTGGTGACCCGCGAGGACAGCTTCATCCCGGCGACCAGGATGCCGGTCAGGACGATCACGAGCAGGCAGGCGAGGAGGTCGAAGCCAAAGGAGCCCTCGTGGGTTCCGCTCAGCCCCTGCGGCAGATGCC
>NZ_JBNNJZ010000399.1:0-7623 GCF_050270335.1 Streptomyces sp. NPDC059900 | reverse complement strand
GATGCTCGTCCGGGCTGGTCTCGCACCCGGCTAGCGCTGATCGTGCAAGACCTGCACCCCCGCCGGGGGCCAGGCGACGTGAGCTAGGAATCCCCCGCTTCAGCCGGGGGAGGAGTCAAGCGAGGTAGGCCAGCCTTTCGCGTCGTACGGCATGGGCGAAACCGTCGCCCGCGGCCCAGCGGCCGAGTTCGGCGACGGCGAGATCGGCGAGGCGCCCCCATTCGTTGCCCTGGGAACCGGCCAGATGGGGGGTGATCATGACGTTGTCGCACTCCCACAACGGGTGCTCGGGAGGCAGGACTTCGGGGACGGTGACATCGAGGACGGCCCGGATGCGCCCGGCGAGCGCGGCCTCGGTGAGGGCGTCCTGGTCGAGCACCGCTCCGCGGGCCGTGTTGACGAGCACGGCCTGGTCACGCATGGCGGCGATCAGTTCACGGCCGACCAGGCCGCGGGTGGCGGGCAGCAGCGGGGTGTGGACGCTGACGACGTCGCTGTGCGCGAAGAGCTCCTCGATGCCGACCGGTCGGACACCGAGCGCCCGGGCTTCCCCGTCGGACACGTACGGGTCGTGCAGGAGGACGTCGAGGTCGTAGGGGCGCAGGAGTTCGATGACGCGGCGGCCGATCATCGAGGCGGAGAGGATGCCGACCGTACGGCCGTAGTTGCCCACGCCGTGCGAGAGGCCCAGCCAGTCGTCGCGGCGCCGCAGGGCCTTGAACTCCCGTGCGCGTTCCATGACGTGTTTGCCGGTGAGCAGGATCATCGCGACGGTGTACTCCGCGACGGGCAGGGCGTTGGCCGCCGCCGCGGACGACACCTCGATGCCGCGCTCCCAGCACTCCGGGGTGATGTGGCCCCGTACCGAGCCCGCGGTGTGCACGACGGCCCGCAGCCGGGGCGCGGCGGCGAGCGCGGCGGCGTCAAGCGGCGGGCAGCCCCAGCCGGTGACCAGGACCTCCGCCTCGCGGAGCACGGCGCGGGCCCGCTCGGTGGTGAAGTCGTCCAGGACGGTGTCCGGCACCAGATCGCAGACGTGCCCCAGGGCGGTCAGGGCCTCGGGGCCGAGCACGGCCGTGGCCGCGTCCGGCGCCATGGCGAGCGCGGTACGCGGACGGTGGCTGCCGTTGTTCAACAGATTCCCTTTCACATGGCTCACTTGACCGAGCCCGCGGTGAGGCCCGACTTCCAGAAGCGTTGCAGCAGCATGAAGGCGAGGATCAGCGGAAGGACCGCGAGGAGCGAACCCATGATCACCACGGGGTAGTACTCGGGCGAGACGGTGGCCGAGCTGTTCCAGGTGTAGAGGCCCAGGCTGACCGGGTACAGCTTCTGGTCCGAGAGCATCACCATGGGCAGGAAGAAGTTGTTCCAGATGGCGGTGAGCTGGAAGAGGAACACCGTCACGACGCCGGGTCCCAGCATCCGCAGGGAGACGCGCAGATAGGTGGTGAGCTCCCCCGCGCCGTCCATCCGGGCCGCTTCGAGCACTTCGTCGGGCACATAGCCCTGGCTGAAGATCCGCCCCAGGTATACCCCGAACGGGTTGAAGAGGACCGGGATGAACACCGCCCATAAGGTGTCGACGAGGCCCGTGGCCGAGGCCATCAGATACAGCGGAAGCGCGAGCACGGTCTGCGGCACCATGACCGCGGCGAGCACCAGGCCGAAGACCTTCTCCTTGTGCGCGAAGCGGTACTTGTCGAAGGCGTAGCCGCAGGCGACGCTGACCAGCGCGCTGATCGCGGCGCCCAGGACGGCGTACAGGAGGCTGTTGGTGTACCAGCGCCCGTAGAGGCCGCCGTCCATCGCGAACAGGTCGCGCAGGTTCTGTGCGAAGGAGAAGTCGGTCAGCGAGAAGAAGTTGCTGCTGAACAGCGCGTCCCGGTTCTTGGACGCGGCGAGGACCAGCCACAGGACGGGCAGCAGGGTGTAGAGCACCGCGATGCCCACCACGGTGTTCACGACGGTGCGGCCCAGGAGGCGGGGGCGGCCCGCGGTGAGGGTCTCGGCGCTCATCGCGCGGCCTCCTTCTGGGAGCGGTTGGTCCAGCGGGTGACGCCGTAGGACAGGGCGACCGTGCAGATCAGCAGGATCACCGAAGCGGCGGCGGCCAGGCCGTAGTTGTTGCGGGTGAAGGCCGCGTCGTAGATGTACATGCTGGGCGAGAAGCGGGAGTTGATCATCGGGGACGACTGGCTGAGCAGCATGGGTTCGGTGAACAGCTGCATGGCCCAGATCAGGGTGAACATGGCGACCATGACGATCGAGGAGCGCACCAGGGGTGCTTTGACCCGCAGCGCGGTGCGCACCGGTCCCGCGCCGTCGACCACGGCGGCCTCGATCACTTCCCGGGGCACGGCCTGCAGGGCGGCGTAGAAGATCACCATGTTGTAGCCGAGGTTGCTCCACAGGGCGATGTTCACGATCGAGGGCAGGACGGTGTTCACGCCGAGGAAGTCGATGGTGATGTCGCCCTTGGAGAGCAGGTCGACGACCGGGCTGAGCCCCGGCGTGTAGAGGTAGAGCCAGATGAGGGCCGCGATGATGCCCGGCACCGCGTGCGGCAGGAAGAGTCCGAGCTGGGCCCAGGCGCGCAGCCGTACGACGCCGGAGTCGAGGAGCAGGGCCAGGGCGAGGGCGCCGATGACCATGAGCGGGATGTAGATCAGGCAGTAGAGGACGACCGTGCCGAGGCTGCCCAGGAAGGTGGGGTCGGTCAGCACGGCCGTGTAACTGCGCAGGCCCACGAAGACGGTGCGTTCGGGGCCGAAGCCCAGGCCCGGCTGGTCGTCGCTGAAGAAGCTCAGCCAGACCGCGGTGCCGACGGGTATGAGGAAGACCGCTGTCAGCAGGATCAGGAAGGGGGTCATCAGGACGCCGCACGCCAGGTGTTCGCGGCGTCGTGCACGCGTGCGGGCGCGGCGGGCGGTGGCGGGGGCGTCGGGGGTGCGGGTGGCGGGGGCGGGGGGCGCGGTCGTGGTCATCGGGGGTCACCTGCCTCTCTGCTGGTGCTCGTCGCGTCCGGGGGGCCGGGGCGCGCAGGGGCGCTCGGCCCGGTCATGTGCTGTGCTCGGTGGTGGCCAGGCCAAGGGCCCTGAGGTCCGGCATGGTCCCGTCGTGCGCCGCGCGTACGGCGTCGAGGATCGAGCCCTTGCCACCGCCCGCGCGGGCGAAGCCGTCCTGCATCACCCGCTGGGTCGCGGTCATCCGCGGGCCCCAGACCCAGCCGTCGCGGATCGTCTCGGCCTGTTCCTCGAAGAGGCGGTAGATGTCCTGGCCCGCGTAGTAGGTGCGGTCGAAGGCCTTGCGGCCCACGGGGACCAGGTCGGGGACGGCCGGGTACTGGCTGCTGGTGCCGCTGGAGAGACGGGCGCGCAGGGCGTCGGGGTGCGAGACCTGCCACTCGATGAACTCCATGGCGGCTTCCGGCTGCACGCTGTCCTTGGTGACGGCGAAGGTGGAGCCGCCGTGGGTGCCGACGACCGGCTTGCCGGGGTCCCACTGCGGGAGCGGGGCGATGGCCCACCGGCCCTTCTGGCCCGGTCGGGCGTTCATCTGCGATCCCGCGTCCCAGGCGCCGCTGAGCCGGGCCAGGACCAGGCCCTCGCCGAGCTGTGCGTCGTAGTGCCGGCTCTCGGTGGCGTTGGCGAAGAGCAGGTCCTCGTCGACGAGGCGCTGCCAGTATGCGGCGACCTTGCGGGTGGGCCGGTCGGTGAGCGAGACGTTCCAGGCGCCGTCGCGGGTGTCGAACCACTGGGCGCCCGCCTGCCAGGCCCACGCGGCGAACTGGGTTCCGCCGTCGGTGGGGAAGACCGCGATGCGCCGCTCGCGCGCCTTGTCCCGTACGGTGCGGGCGGCCTTGGCGAACTCGTCCCAGGTGCGCGGGACTTCGATGCCGTAGTCGTCGAACAGGTCGGTGCGGTAGTGCAGGACCATCGGCTCCACGTCGAGCGGGACGGAGAAGACCCGCTTCTCGAAGGTGGTCAGGCCAAGGGCCTGCGGCAGCAGCTTGGCGCGCAGCCGCTCGCTCATCAGCGAGGTGATGTCGCGTGCGACGCCGTCGATGGCGAAGCCGGGGATCTGCGGGTACTCGATGGTGGCCACGTCCGGGGCGTTCCCGGCCCTGGCGGCGTTGCTGAGCTTGGCGTAGCCGCCCATCGCACCGGACGGGATCTGCTGGAACTCGACCTGGATGCGGTCGTGTGTCTTGTTGAACGCGTCGACCACTTCCTGGCTTCCGCGCAGTGCGGACCAGAAGGTGACGCGTGTGGTGCCGCCCCTGCCGCGCGACGTGCCGCCCGTCCTGCCCGAACAGGCGCTGAGCGCACCTGTCATGGGAGCGGCGGCTGTCACGGCGAGCAGGGACCGGCGGCTCGGTCGACCAGGCATGGGTGGGCGCCTCCCGCGGCTCTTGTTCGGGACACGGGAATCCTGATCGCATGACTGATGGCGGTCAATAGATCGATCAAAAGAAACTAAAGCGGTCAAACGATCCCTACGTGTGCGGTGGATCCCCTGACCTTCAGCTCGGGCAGGAGCTGCGCCCGCTGGGCCGGTCCGGCGCCCGGGCCCGCCAACTCCTCCAACCTGCGCAGCAGAAGCCCGGCCGCCGTGCGCCCGACCTCGTACTTCGGCGGGGACACCGCGGTCAGCGGAGTACTGCCCAGCGCGGCCACCACGTCGTCGTACGCCACCACCGAGCAGTCCTGCGGCACCCGCACGCCGTGGTCCGTCAACTGCTGCACCAGCATCAGCGCGTCGACGTCGCCGTGCAGCACGGCCCCCGTCGCCCCGCGCTCGCGCAACCGCGCCGCGAGGTCGAGCGGCTCGCGCACCCGGCCCGGCCCGGCGTTCGCGGCGCTGAGCATCACGGTCCAGTCCTCGATCTCGGGCCGGGACGCGGCGATCTCCGCGAAGGCGGCACGCAGCGCACGGGCCGTCGGGCTGTCGTCGCGGGCGGCCAGGACGATCCGCCGGTGGCCGAGCCGCACGAGGTGGTCGACGGCGAGATGGATGCCGTACCAGTGGTCGGTGCAGACCGAGTCCATGGTGTGCAGCGCACTGCCCCCGCGCGGTCGGCGCTCCATCAGGACCGTGGGCACCCCCGACGCGGCCAGCCAGGCGTAGTCCGCCTCCTCCTCGTGCGCGGTGCGCCAGCGCGGAGCGATGAGAAGCCCCTGCACCTCCTCGGCGAGCACCCGCTCCACCAGCGGCCGTTCGGCGCCCTCCACCTGCGGCGCGATATGCAGGACGACCCGCATCCCGGCCTCGTACAGGGCGCTTCGGGCCCCGTGCATCGTCTCGTAGAGGTAGGTGTGGCGCTCGGGCACCATCAGCGCCACGGCCCCGCCCTGCCCGGCCGGCCCGGCGCCCCCTGCCACCGGCTCGGCACGCGGCGTGCCGCGCTCCACGGCGCCCACCGAGCGCGCGATGCCGTGCCCGCGCCGCAACTTGCCCTCGCTGGCGAGGTCTTCGACGTCCCGCCTTACCGTGATCACGGAGACCTCGAGATCGTCGGCGAGATCACTCAGCCGCGCCTCGCCCCGCGACTCCACGACCGCGAGTATCCGCTGCCGCCTGACGTCCTTCGGCTCCCGCATGCTGCCGACCCCCTCGCGGTGTACCCGCCGGTTGTTCGTTTGAACGCTTCCGCTGGAGGATATCGATCAGCGTCGCGCCTGTGTCCAGGTCGGCGATGTCCGTCACTGGCGGCTGAGCGCCCGTGTGATGCCTGCCGCCACCGTGGTGACGAGCACCCAGCCCGTGGCGACGAGGAGATACGAGAGCCACTGGTACCAGCCCTGCGGCGCGAAGGCCGCCTCCTGCCCGAAGCCGATGATCGGCAGGAGCAGGTCCAGGGTGTAGAAGACCGGGTTGAAGTCGGGGGCCTCGTCGGACTTCAAGGCGGGCGGACGTTGCAGGGCGAAGGCGAGCGCACCGGCGAGCAGCAGGACCAGCAGCCATCCGGCGGCGCGCATCGGCCGGAATCCGTAGCCGACCGTCACGTCCTGGAGGTGGCCCCACATCCTGGCGTAGGGGGGCAGGGTGCGGCGGTGGCGGCGGAGCCTGGCCAGCTGCACGGTGCGGGCGGCTGCCTCGTCGCCCACCGTGCGGTAGGCGGCGGCCAACTGCTCGTAGCTCTGCGGGAGATAGCCGGCCGCCTCGCGCTCGAGCAGCGGCAGGCGCTGGTCCGCGGGCAGGTGCGGGGCGAGCCGCTGGTATCCGAGTCCGTCGAGCTTGACCTGGCCCGGCCACACTTGCGGGGGCACGTGCAGCAGGTCGAGCTGGGAGCGGCGCAGGTTCACCGTCCCCTCGATCGGAGCGGCTTCCCGCAGCCACAGCTCGCCGATGACGCAGCTGCTGGCCCGCAGGGCCGTGGCGCCGGGGTGGGAGAGGCGGGCGTAGGCGAGATTGACGTGCCGGGGGATTCTGGCGCCGCTGAGGTTGAGGGTGCCGCGGGCGCGCAGCCGCATGGCCCGCAGATCGGTGCCGACCGAGAGGGTCTCGGCGTGCAGGGCGACCGCGCCGGGAGCGTGCAGCTCGGCGTCGTCGAGGTTGACTAGGCCGCCCACGCTGGCGCCGTTCAGCCGGACCTGGCCGTGCGCCACCAGGCCGGCGGCCCATACGTCGGTGCCGATCACCGCGTGGTTCAGTTGCAGCACCGGTTCCGCGGCCTCCCCGGGGCCGGGCGCGTCCGGGGTGTCCGGCGGGGGTGTCCCGCCGGGAGCGTCCGGCGTGCCGAGTTCCGCCCCGTTGGCGAAGAAGGCGCCGCTGATCTGTGCGCCCGCGAGGCGTACGGGGCCCGTGATGCGGCTGCACGTGATGCGCAGGACCAGCTCGACCCGCAGGGTGCCCGCCGTGAGACCCGGCAGGACCGATTCGCTGAGCACCAGGGCGCGGACCTGCGCCCCGTAGAGGTTCGGGGTCTCCTCGAAGTGGCAGGACCGCAGCCGTACGGGGTGCTCGACCGTCCCGTACATGAGGTCGAGCCGCCCGGTGATCCGGGCGCCCCACAGTTTCAGGCCTGCGATCTCGCCGTCCCGTGTCGGGCCGTCGATCAGCAGGGCCCGCAGCACCTCGGCACGCACCGTGCGCTCGGGGCCCCAGGACCCGCCGGCCCGCGGGTCCTCGTCGGGGCTCTCGCGGAAGTCGACGCCCTCGCCGAGCGCGAAGGCCTCCCGGACGCGGACCTCCGCCGGCGTCGGGTCGGTGATCTCCATCAACGGGATGCTGTCGCGGGCGTGTTCGGGCTGTCAACCACGGGCCGGCGCCCGCCGCCCCGACCCGATTCAAAATGGGAACCATTTTCATATAGCCTCGGCGCCGCACCGCCGAGAAAGGAACCGGATCCCCATGGCCGTACCCAAGCGGAAGATGTCCCGCAGCAACACCCGCCACCGCCGGGCCCAGTGGAAGGCGCTCCCCCAGCAGCTCGTACCGATCACCGTCGACGGCTCCGCCTACCTGGTGCCCCGGCGGCTGGCCAGGGCCTACGAGCGCGGCCTGCTGGGCCCCGGGGACTGACGGGCCCGCAGCACGCCGGGCCCCGGTGAGCGGCTTTTGCCGTGATGGCCGGGGCGGGCGCCCGCCGGGCGAGTGGAAGTCGGGCGGGTTCACCAC
>NZ_JBNNJZ010000398.1:0-7634 GCF_050270335.1 Streptomyces sp. NPDC059900 | reverse complement strand
GGGTGTTGGTGTGCGGCACATTCCACATCCTGGCACACAGGTTCGGTACGCCTGCCTGGCCACAGCCGCCGGTCGGCCTGCGCCGGCACGGCGACGATCGCCCCGCGCCGCAACGGGCGGCCGCGGGGCCCGGCCAGGATCATCAACCGCGCCATCATGCCCGGCACTTGCCCACGTAGGCTCCGACAGGCAGCACCCACTCTGCCCGTTTCCACGCCGCACTGACTTCGCTCTCGGAGGCGACATGAGCAGCGCCCTTCTCGTGATGGACGTCCAACGCGACATCGTGGACATCGTCGACGACGGCTCCGGATACCTGCCCCGCCTGCGCAGGGCGATCGACGGGGCGCGGGCGGCGGACATCCCCGTGATCTACGTGGTCATCGCGCTCCGCCCCGGCTTCCCGGACGTCGGCACGCGCAACAGGGCGCTCGCCGCCATCGCGGAGGCCGGCCTCTACGTCGAGGGCGCCCCCGGCACCGAAATCCACCCCGAGGTCGCACCCCGGCCGGGTGACGTGGTGGTCACCAAGAAGCGGGCGAGCGCCTTCTCGGGCAGCGATCTCGACGTGGTGCTGAGGTCACACGGTATCGACAGCCTCGTCCTGACCGGCATCGCCACCAGCGCGGTGGTGCTGTCCACCCTGTGCCAGGCCAACGACCTGGACTTCGGCCTCACGGTCCTCTCCGACGCCTGCCTGGACCCCGACCCGGAGGTACACCGGGTCCTCACCGAGCGACTGTTCCCGCAGTGGGCGGATGTCGTCACCGTCGACGACTGGGTCAAGACGCCGGGCCGCCAGGAACCGTGACCGACTTCGGCCCACCTCTCCTAGGCCGTTCCGAACGCTTCCCGGGTAAGGTCTTCCGCCGCGGCCCGATTGGCTCCCCTCAACATCGATGCGCACACCACTCGTGCGAAGCCATTCGCGAACATCTCATCAAACAGCCATGCACCAGAAGGGGTCGGCAACTCGGAGACCGATTCGGCCATGACCCCGTCATGTGCTCGAGAAGTGTGCCGGACGGACGGGCATGAACAACCCGGCAATCCCCATAGTGCGGTTGTCCTTCCGATTGAGGTCAGGGGGAAAGATCTACGACGCCGCTACGGGCAACGGTCATCGCCGGCTGCTCGGGGTGGGTCCGCAGGAACATTTACTCCGTCGGACTCATTCTTCGGCTGATCTCGTACTCTTTTCCCCATAACCGCGCGTGAGTTGCTGCCGTTGCAGGTTGGGCAGTGTCGTCCGGGCGAACCTGCGGAGACGCCCCATGAACAAGAGTTCAGCCGTGAGCACGATCCGTCAGCCGCACCAACGCGGGCACCGAAGAAAGGCCATCGTCATGTCAGACGCTCAACCTGGAACCACCGAAATGCAGACGCAGTACGCGGCCCAAGTCGCCGCGGACCTGGAAACCAACCGCAAGGAACAAGAACACGTCCGGGCCGAAGTGACAGCACTGCAGGAGCAATTGCAGACGCTGGAGAACGACCACGCGGTCCTGCTGAGCATGCAGCAGGCCCTTGTCTCCTCCCCCGCCGCACCGGCGAAGGCCACCGCAAAGGCGCCCGCGAAGGCGTCCGCCCGCAAGAAGGGTGTACCCGCCCCACGGGCGGGTGCGGACAAGTCCGGTGCGGCGCGGGCGAAGAAGGCCGCGACCACCGGCACCAAAGCCAAAGCGGCCAAGAGCGCGCCCAAGACCACCGCGAAGAAGGCCACCACCGCCGCCGCATCGAAGAAGTCCGACGCACCGGCAGCGGGGCCCACCCTGGTCGAACTGATCGCCGCGCACCTCGGACAGCAGAAAGAACCGCGCTCCGCCGCCGAAATCACCACGGCGCTCGCCAAGTCGCATCCGGACCGCGCCATCAAGACCACCGTCGTGCGCACCACGGTGGAGGGCCTGGTCGCCAAGGGCCGTGCCCTGCGCACCAAGCAGGGTTCCTCCGTCTTCTACACCGCCGCCGCCCCGGCAGCTTCCACCGCGGCGCCGAAGTCGGAGGCCGTCGCCGGCTGAATCCCTCACGGGCGACACCACATGTGATCGCCCGCCCGAACCAGCCGGGCCGGCAGGACGTTCCCTCGTGATGTGCGCAGTGCGCAGCGAGTGGAACGTCCTGCGCGGGCCCGACTCATGTGTCGCGGGCCCCCGCACATGTACACGGCACATGCCGCGCCCGTCGGCGTGACGCTTCAGACGGCCACCAGGCTCTTCGCCATGACCCGCTCCCTGCGCACCCCGTCATCGTTCAACAGGTCACCGACCTCACCGACGTCCGCGAAGCCGTGCCGCTCGTACCAAGCGCCGCAAGCCGCAACTCCCGCCAGAGCGGCCAGTCGTCGGCTCCCCACGTGCGCAGTTCAATCATGACCGGACCTCGCCTGCTCACCGGAGAGGCAGCAACCCAATTCCGGACTCCGGGTCCTCGCATCGTCAGGATGCCGCACAGCCGATCCCGACGGGCTGCTTATGCCGCGTTCCGGCTGCGGCGGTCGTCGCGGGCGCGTCGTACGAGATCGGCCGCCGCCTCCGGCCATGCGGGGTGCTCGAAGGCGAAGCCCTCTTCGAGCAGGCGGCCGGGCACGACGCGGCGGCTCTTGAGGAGCAGTTCGGTGTCCGTGCGCAGCGCGAAGGCGCCGATTTCCGCCATCCACTTGGTGGCCGGGAGCCCCACGGGGACGCCTGCCGCCGACCGCAGTTCCCGCATGAACGCCCGGTGCGGCAGCGGTCCGGGGGCGGCGAGGTTCACCGGGCCCTCGATGGCGTCGCGGGCGATGAGGAACTCCACCGCACGCACGAAGTCACGGTCGTGGATCCAGGACAGGTACTGGGCGCCGCCCGCGACGGGCCCGCCCAGGCCGAGCCGGGCCATCTTCAGCAGGACGTCGAAGACACCGCCCCGGTCGGGGCTCATCACCATGGCGGCGCGCAGAGCGACTTTGCGGGTGTGCGGGGTGGCGGCCGCCTGCTGGGCCTGCTCCCAGTTCCTGGCGATCCGGACGCTGTACTCCCAGTAGTCCGGGACCCCGCTCTCCGTGCCGCCGATGACTCCGGTTGCCTCGTCGTGAGGTGCGTCGTAGCGGTGGGCATAGATCGTGGCGGTGCTCATCTGGAGCCAGAGCGCCGGCGGTTTCGCCGCGCCGGAAATCGCCGCGCCCACCGCCTCGGCGGACTGGACCCGCGAGTCCATCATCTCGCGCAGATTGGCCTCGGTGTAGCGACAGCTCACACTGCGGCCCGCCAGGTTGACCACCACGTCACTGCCGTCGACCTCGGCCGTCCAGGCACCCGGTGTCCGTCCGTCCCAGGCCACTTGGCGCGCACGCACGGGATTGCGCGTCAGGACGACGACGTCATGTCCGGCGGCGGTCAGCGCCCGGTCCAGGACCGCTCCCACCTGCCCGGTGCCTCCTGCAAGCACTATCTTCATCAGGCCATCCCCCTCGCTCGGTGAGCACTCCCCGAACGTGAGCCTAGACCTGCCCCACCAGCGGCTTTGTCCGGGGATCCGGTAAAGGCACGACGGTGAGCGGCACCTCGTCCGCCTCGTCCGCTTGGCCGGAGTCCGCTTCAGTGCTGGATGAGGCCGCCGACCGGGACGGCGGCGACGTGGCCGGTAGCCGGGCGGGTCTGCGCCAGAGTGACGCCGATGTCCACCAGCGACGAGCGGCGCAGGCGTACGACATCGGGCAGCGGGGTCCAGACCGATTCGGCGATCTCTCCGTCCGGCTCGGGCCGGAGCTGGCCACCGGTGATGGCGACCTGGTAGAAGATGCCGACGTTCTGGTGCTCCGGCCCGCCCGGGACGGTGCGTTCGGCCGCGGGGATCACCCTGGAGTCCACGCCGAGGAGGCGTTGCACCACCGCGTCGCAGCCGGTCTCCTCGGCCACCTCCCGGATCACCGCGTCGAACGGATCCTCCCCGTGCTCGACTCTGCCGCCCGGAAGAGTCCAAGTGGACTCACCGCGAGGCGACACGTGACGGGCGAGCAGCACTCGCCCGTCCTCGATGCACACGGCGTATGCCGCCAGCCGGAAACTCATCCCCATCCCCTTCCACCGGACTTGCCCCGGGCCTCGACGACGCACACGGCGTCGTGAGCCCGGCATGCCGCTGCTCAACTTCTCACGCCGGGCGCCTCGTCCGTCCCCGAGCGCCCCGGAAGACCATCCGGCACCGGGCGCTCCTGCCGAAACTCGGCCCCGTCTCGGCCCTGATGGCTCACGGGTGAGCGGCGGCCGGGCTAGGGTCCCGGTGTGAACAGCAGGCATCCACACGAGCCCGATGACCGATGCGCGACGGTGATGGTGGCCTCCTCCGCCGGGGGCATCGAGAGCCTGAAGGCGTTGCTGGGCGGTCTGGACGCCGGACTCCGGGCGGCTGTACTGGTGGCCCAGCACCTGCGCCGCTCCCGTGAGACGCGCATCGTCAACATCCTGTCGCCCCACACCACCCTGCGCGTCAAACTGGCCGAGGAGGGCGAGTACCCGACGGCGGGAAACGTTTACATCGCACCGCCCGATCACCATCTGTGCGTGGAGACGGGCGGTGTGCTGGCCCTGTCCAAGGGAGACTGGGTCAATTTCGCGCGTCCGGCCGCCGACCCGCTTTTCGCATCGGCCTCGAAGTCCTACGGGCCGCTGCTCATCGCCTGCGTCCTCACCGGAACCGACGGCGACGGCGCCCGGGGTGTGAAAGTGGTCAAGTCGCGCGGGGGCATCGTCATCGTGGAGGACCCGGCGACAGCGGCGTTCCGCGGGATGCCGAAGGCGGCCATCGAAACGGGCCAGGTCGATTTCGTGTGCCCCGCCGACGAGATCGCTCCCCTCGTCAAGGAGCTCGTGGAGCGGGCCTGCAACGCTTGAGCCGTGCCCGTCACCGGGACCGCAGCGCGTTGAGCCGGGCGGCCTGACGCGTCAGATGGTCTCGCTCGGGGAGGTTGGAGGCCTTGTGGGCCGCCTCGGCGTACAGACGTGCCGCCGTCTCCAGGTCGCCGTCGCGCTCGTGGAGGTACGCCGCCACCGCGGTGTGGCGCGGCAGCGAGTCGTCCACCTCCGCGAGCGCCGCCAGTCCTGCGCGCGGTCCGTCGGCCTCGCCGACGGCCACCGCCCGGTTCAGGCGGACGACCGGATTGTCGGTCAGGTCCGCGAGCTCGTCGTACCACTCGACGATCTGCACCCAGTCGGTCTCCTCGGCGGTGGGCGCATCCGCGTGGAGTGCCGCGATGGCGGCCTGGGCCTGGAACTCGGCCAGGCGGTCACGGGCGAGGGCGCGTTGCAGGATCCCGACGCCCTCGGCGATCGCCTGCGTGTCCCACTTGCCGCGATCCTGCTGGGCGAGCGGCACCAGGCTGCCGTCGGGCGCGGTCCGGGCGGCGCGCCGGGCGTGGTGCAGCAGCATGAGGGCCAGCAGCCCCGCCACCTCGGGGTGGTCGATCTCGGCCGCGAGCTGCCGTGTGAGGCGGATGGCCTCGGCGGCGAGGTCGACGTCGCCGGAGTAGCCCTCGTTGAAGACCAGATAGAGGACGCGCAGCACGGTGGAGACATCGCCGGGCTTGTCGAACCGTATGCCGGAGACGGTGCGCTTGGCCCGGCTGATGCGCTGCGCCATGGTCGCCTCGGGCACCAGGTAGGCCCCGGCGATCTGGCGGGTGGAGAGACCGCCGACGGCGCGCAGCGTGAGCGCCACGGCGGATGAGGGCGTGAGCGAGGGGTGGGCGCACAGGAAATACAGCTGGAGCGTGTCGTCCACCGCGGACGCCGGGCCGGGCGCCGGCTCCTCGTCGACGCGGTCCTCACGCCGGCGCCGGGCTGTCTCCGAGCGGGTCGCGTCGAGGAACTTGCGCCAGGCCACGGTGACCAGCCAGCCCTTCGCGTCGCGCGGCGGGTCGTCGGGCCAGACCCGGACCGCTTCGAGCAGCGCGTCCTGCACGGCGTCCTCGGCCGCCGCGAAGTCGGCTCCGCGGCGGACGAGGACGGCGAGCACACCCGGCGTGAGGCTGCGCAGCAGGGCTTCGTTCATCGGTGCGACGGGCAGTCCGTGTCCGCGGAGTGGCCGCCGAGCAGCGGGCGCAGTTCGAGCCACTCGTGGATCGGCTTGCCGCCGGCGCCGGGGGCGGCCGACAGTTCCCCGGCCAGTTCCAGGGCCCGCTCGTAGCTGTCGACGTCGATGATCATCCAGCCGGCGATGAGGTCCTTGGTCTCGGCGAAGGGGCCGTCGGTGACCGGCGGGCGCCCCTCCCCGTCGTACCGCACAAACGTTCCCTGGGGGGCGAGTGCCTTGCTGTCCACGAACTCTCCGGACTTCTCCAGGCGCTCGGCGAAGTCGTTCATGTACTGCAAGTGGGCCGAGATCTCTTCCGGTGTCCACTGCTCCATGGGCGCGTCGTTGACCGAAGCCGGGGCGCCGCGGTAGTGCTTCAGCAGCAGGTACTTGGCCATCATGTTTCTCCTTGGTGCGGGTGCGGCCCATTGTGGTCGCGTTCACTGCGGGGACGGAGCCGGTTGCGGGTTCTCGACATCGGCTGCCGGCTATTTTTTGATCTCGTAGCGCAGAAGTGCCAGCCCGTTGCCGAACGAGGCGGCCTCGGCGAGTTTCAGGTCCTGCCCGTCCCGGAAAATGCGCATTCCCTTGCCGCGTGCGGCCGCGCCGGCCGCCGCTGCCCCCGGGACAGAGCCGCCGCACCGTTCTCGACATCCCCGGCCACATCTTGCGCCGGATTCTGCGGACTCACCCGGCGATGAGTTCCTGTCGTGCCGCGGGTCTGCCTCGTAGACACTGGAAACGAGCAAAGGATCAGCCGTGAACGAGGATGTCTGGGCACTGGTGCATACGGAGCGTGCGGCCCTGGTCGAGGACCTCGCCCAGCTCGACGACAAGCAGTGGGAGCAGCCGTCCCTGTGCGACGGGTGGACCGTGCACGACGTGGCCGCCCATCTGGTGGACACCGCTCGCACGACGCGTCTGGGGTTCGTCGGTGCGATGGTGCGGGCGCGTTTCGACTTCGACCGTCTCAACGCACGCGGGGTGGAACGCGAGCGCGGCGCCTCGCCCCGGGAGACATGGGAGCGACTGCGCCAGGCCGGCCCGCGCAAGACGGGCCCTCCGGCGCCCCTCGACACACGCATCGTCGAGGAGATCGTCCACGGCGAGGACATCCGGCGCCCCCTGGGGATCAGCCGCGCCTACCCGACCGAAGCCGTCGTCAGATCCCTGCGCCTGCAGGCTCGCACCTCGGCGTCCATGGGCGGAGCCAAGGAGCGGGTGGCCGGGGTCCAACTGGCACCGACGGACGCCGACTTGACCATCGGGGAGGGGCCGCAGGTGCGCGGGACCGCGATCTCCCTGCTGCTGGCCATCTCCGGGCGCCCTGGAGTACTGGAGGAGCTTGATGGGCCGGGGGTCGACGTGTTGCGGACGAGCGCCTGACTGCGTGCCTGCCTGTCTGCCTGTCTTCGGGCTGTCTTCGGGCTGTCCCCGTGTGCTGCCGCGCCCCGGGGCCCGCGGCCTTAAATGCCGTGCCGTCCGCCCCGGGCCCGACGACAATCATCGGTCATGACCTTCCCCGCACGCGACGTACTCGGCGCCTTCCGGCTCACCGGCAGCGCCGTTCGCCTGCCCGGCGGGGA
>NZ_JBNNJZ010000397.1:0-7661 GCF_050270335.1 Streptomyces sp. NPDC059900 | reverse complement strand
CCCACCTGTTCCCCGGCGCCCAATGCCGTATCCGGGGACTGGCCGATGCCGACGCGTTCGCGGCGGCCCCGTGGACGATCGAACTGGCCCTGCGTTTCGGCGACGACGTGGTCACACCCGCAGACCTGTGCGCGCAGACTCCGGCGGGGAGCGTGCTGAAGGTCGCGGCCTACACCACCGCGGCCGGCACCTCGATCACAGAGCGCTCCTGGCAGATCCGGGACCTGGATCCCACCGGCGGGGCGGTCGTGCTGGTGCTCGGCGGGTCCGCTCCGGCGTGAGCCGCCCGGGCGGGGGGCGATCGCCGGCTGCGCGCCGCGGTTACGGGGCCAGGGTGCGCAGGACGCAGAACTCGTTGCCCTCGGGATCGGCCATGACCACCCAGTTGCAGTCCGGGCCCTGCCCCACGTCAGCCCTGGAGGCGCCCAGGCCGAGCAGCCGGTTCACTTCGTCGTGGGTGCTGGCGTCGATCGGGCTGACGTCGAGGTGCAGCCGGTTCTTCACGGTTCTGTCCTCGGGCACCTGGACGAAGAGCACGGTGGGCGGCATCTGGCGGGCCCGGACCTCCTCGACGGTGGGCACCCAGGAGCCGATCTCGACCTTGCCCTCGTGCCGTTCGATCACTTTGAAGTCCAGGACTTCGCACCAAAAGGCCGCCAGGCGCTCCGGATCGTGGCAGTCAACGGCCAACTCGGTGAACCTGCTTGTCATGTCTCTCCCAGCTAGTGCGGACCGGGCCCAGGGTATGGGGCCGGGCCGCCTGTGCGTGTGCCTCTGCGCGATCTGTCAGGACCGGGGCCAGGGTTGGCCGCTGAGCCGCTCGATGCTGGTGTTGAACCGCTGGACGTAGCGGGCGAAGATCTCCACGTCCTCGGCCGACCAGTCTTCGAAGACCTTGTCGAGCCCGCCGATCTGCATCTCGCGCTCGGCGTCGAGGCGTTGCCCGCCCTCGGCGGTCAGCCGGAACTTGCGCGCCATGCCGCCCTCGGGGTCGGGGATCCGCTCGAGGAGACCGGCCTTGACCGCGCCCGCCGTCTGCCGGTTGAGGGTGGAGGCGTCGAGCTGGAACGCCTCGCTGAGCTGGCCGACCAACATCGGTCCCTGGGCCCGGATCCGGCTGAGGATGATGTAGGTGCTGCGCTCCAGGCGGCCCTCCTGCTTGCGGCGGTTGTCGCTGCCGAACTGATGGCGGCCGAGGATCATGTGCTCGAACTCGATCAGGTGTGATGGCTTGTCCATGTGCGGTTCCTCCCGTCTCGGCGGTGTCGCAGGGCGCTGCGGCTTCCGTGCCGCTGACGGGAGTGCTCCCCGCCCTTCGGTGTATGTGCACCGTGCACGTAATATGCATGATACTTGCCGTGTGTATGATGCACATCGTTGCATACGTTGAAGAGATTGAGGAGTCCGTCATGGATGCCCCCGAGTCGAGCAGCCGGGCGGGCGCCGTCGTCGCCACCCTCGCGCTCGCCGGCACCGTCGCCGCGATCATGCAGACACTGGTGACGCCGCTGATCGCCGAACTGCCCCAGATGCTGGACACGTCGCCGTCGAACGCGGCGTGGGTGGTCACCGTCACCCTGCTCGTCGCGGGCGTATGCGTGCCGGTCTCCGGCCGCCTCGGCGACCTGCTCGGCAAGCGCCGCATGATGCTCGTCTGCGCCGTGCCGCTGATCGTCGGCTCGGTGGTGTGCGCGCTCTCCTCGTCCCTCGTCCCGATGATCGTCGGCCGCGGCCTGCAGGGCATGGGCATGGGCATGGTGCCCCTCGGCATCGCCCTGCTGCGGGACGTCGTGCCCACCGAGAAGCTCAGCGGCTCCATCGCGCTCGTCAGCGCGTCCATGGGCATCGGCGGCGCCATCGGCCTGCCGATAGCCGCAGCCGTCGCGCAGTACGCGAACTGGCGGGTGTTGTTCTGGGGGTCGGCCGTCCTCGCCCTCATCGTCGCCCTGATGATCTTCATCATCGTGCCGGACGCCCCGGCCGCGGCCAAGGGGCAGCGCTTCGACGCACCCGGCGCGGTCGGCCTCGCCATCGGCCTCGTCTCGCTGCTGCTTGCCATGTCCAAGGGCGCCGACTGGGGCTGGTCCTCGGGCACCACGCTGGGCCTGTTCGCCGTCGCTGCCGTGGCGCTGCTCGCCTGGGGCTTCTACGAACTGCGCACCCGCGACCCGCTGGTCGACCTGCGCACCACCGCCCGCCCGCGCGTCCTGCTCACCAACGTCGCCTCCATCCTCATCGGCGTCGGCATGTACTCCTTCATGCTCATCGCGCCGCAGCTCCTGCAGTTCCCCGAGGCCACCGGCTACGGCCTGGGCCAGTCGATGCTGGCCGCCGGCCTGTGGATCGCCCCCGGCGGCATCATGATGATGCTCATCTCGCCGCTCGGCGGAAAGCTGATCAACGCACGCGGCCCGAAGCTCGCGCTCGTCTGCGGTGCCGTCGTCATCGCCGCCGGATACGCGGTCGCGCTGCCGCTCATGGGCACGGCCTGGGGCATCATGGTCGCCGGCATCGTGATCAACAGCGGTGTCGCCCTGGCCTACGGAGCCATGCCTGCCCTGATCATGGGCTCCGTACCGCTCTCCGAGACGGCCGCGGCCAACGGCTTCAACGCGCTGATGCGCTCCCTGGGCACCACCATCGGCTCCGCCGTGATCGGCGTCGTCCTGGCCCAGATGACCACCACCATGGGCGACTACACCTTCGCCTCCGAGGACGGATTCCGTACCGGCCTGATGATCGGCTGCGGTGTCGCGCTGGTGTCCGCCGCCGTCGCGGCGCTCATCCCGGCAGTGCGCACCGCTGAAAGCGACGCGCCCGCCGGCGAGCAGCCGGCCGGGGTCGGCGAGGCCCCGGCGCGCACCTGACCCGCGGGGAACGGTCGCAGCCGGCGCCCCAACGGTCGCCGGCTGCCTTCCGTGTCACTCGTTGAGATGCAGTACGGCCGCGTCACGCCGGTCTTCGACCACAGGTTTGTTTCTGTACATCCTGTTATGGGATGAATCGGAAGAGGCCCTGGTGAGAAGCACATGGGTGCTGGCGCAGCTACGGGTCCAGAAGATCAACTGCCCTGGCGGCAGCCGGTCGCTCTGACGTCCCACCGCGCTCACGACACAGGAGTCCCTCCGTGCCCATTCCCGGCTTTCCGCAGGTCCGCCTGCCCCTTGTCGCACTGCTGGCCGCAACCTGCATGGCCGGTCTCGTGCAGGCCCCGGCCCAAGGCGCGGATCTCCCCGCGGACAGCGACCGCGCCCTGCGGCGCCAGTTGCAGGAACTGACCGCCGCACCCGGCGGACCGCCCGGAGCGATCGCCGTCCTCAAGCGCGGATCGCGCACCAAGGTCTACCGGGCCGGCGTCGCCAGGACCGGCACCGACCGCCCCGTCAAAGCCACCGACCACATGCGCATCGCCAGTACGGCCAAGGCGTACAGCGGCGCGGTCGCCCTCAAACTCGTCGACTACGACAGGCTGCGCCTGGACGACACCATCGGCAAGATGCTTCCCCGGCTGCCGCGCGCATGGCACCGGGTGACGCTGCGCCAGCTCCTGAACCACACCAGCGGACTGCCCGACTTCAGCGCGGACCGCAAGTTCCTGGCCCTGGTGACCGCGAACCCGCGCCGCCACTTCGACTCCCGCCGCCTGCTGGACTTCGTCGCCCACAAGCCGCTGCTGTTCCGTCCCGGCGCCCGGTACACGTACTCCAACTCGGACAACATCGCCGTGGCCCTGATGGCGGAGGCGGTGACGGGCAGCCGCTACGAGCAGCTGCTCGCCGAGCTCGTGTACCACCCGCTGCGTCTGCGCAGCACCAGCCTGCCGCAGGGCTACCGCATGCCCCGGCCCTACATGCACGGCTACGACGTCACCCCGCCGAACCCGCCCGAGGACCTCAGCGAGGTCCTGAGCGCGTCGGGCGTATGGGCATCGGGCGGAATCATCTCGACGCCCAAGGACATGACGGCCTTCATCCGCGGCTACGCGGGCGGAAAGCTGATCTCCGACCGGACGCGCCGTCAGCAGCTGCACTGGGTCAACGGCGCATCCGAGCCCGCGGGCCCCGGCAAGAACAAAGCCGGCCTGGCCCTCTTCCGCTACACCACCCGCTGCGGCGTGGTCTACGGCCACACCGGCAACTTCCCCGGCTACACCCAGCTCGTCGCGGCCACCCCGGACGGCAAACGATCGCTGACCGTCTCCCTGACCACCCAGGTCAACAAGACGACCAAGCCGGAACTGCTGCAACGTCTGCGGACCGTGGAGGAGAACTTCGTCTGCGCCCTGCTGACCCATCGCTGACGCCGCTCCAGGCCGCCTGTGGCAGGCGATGAGTTTCCTCGCCTGCCCGGGTCTACCTGGTGAACATCAACGAGCGGAGGCATGCAATGAGCGGGACCGCGCGGATCACACAGGTGGCCACGGTCGGGATTCACGTCACCGACCAGCAGAAAGCAATGAAGTTCTACGTCGACGAGCTCGGCTTCGAAGTGCGCCGGGATGTGCCGTTCGGCGACGGGCGCTGGATCGAGGTGGCCCCGCCCGGCGCGGCGACGACCGTCGCGCTCGTTCCCGAGGGGGTCCCGGCCGGTATCCGCCTGACGACCGGGGATGCCGACGCCGCTCACGGGGGTCTGCTCGCACACGGCGTCGATGCGGATGCACAGGTCCTGCGGATGGGGCCCGCAGTCCCGCCGATGTTCGCGGTGCGTGACCCGGACGGCAACAGCCTCATTCTCGTCGAAGGCCTCTGAACAGGTGGTGTTGGAGATGGACAAGCAGTTCACCGCGATCCTGCAGAAGAGCCCGAACAAAGGCGGCTGGACCTACGTCGTATGGCCCGAATCGGCCGAGTTCTTCGGCACCCGCGGCCTGGTGAAGGTCCGGGGCACGATCGACAGCCACCCGTTCCAGAGTTCGTTCATGGCCCTGGGAGACGGCACGCACAAGCTGCCCGTGAAGGCAGAAGTGCGCAAGGCGATCGGCAAGGAAGAAGGCGACACCGTGACCGTGCGCCTGACCGGGCGGGTGGACGCCTGACAGCCGGCCCGGCCCGGCCTGCGGCGGGGCGGGGCGGCTGCCACCCCGCGGCGCGCGTGGCTTCAGAGCATGCGGCGCAACAGGCGATCCCGGTCGACGAACTGATGCTTGAGCACCAGCCCGATGTGCACGGCCAGGCCCGCCATGAAGAGGATCTGCGCGGCGACATGGACGACGAGCAGATCGTCACCCGACAGCACCAGAGCGACACCGGTGATGGGGACGGCGAACATGGCCGCGTACAAGGCGGTCTCGGTGCCGTGTGCCAGACGTCGCTCCCGGTGGGTGAGACTCGGCGCCCACGGGGGCAGCGGTGTGGCCTGCCGCCACACGAGCCGGACGACGGCGAGCAGCAGCACCGCGGCGCCAAGGCCCACGTGCAGGGTCAGCAGTGCGTCATCACCGAACGGCTCGTACCCGTCCTCCGAGCCCCCACCACGGCCCCGCCCCCGGCCCGGGCCCTCGCCGCGCCCCCGCCCGCGTCCCCGTCCACGGCCGCTGTCGTCCACGTCGAGCAGATACCCGACGACGAACTGCGCGGCCATGGCCACGAAGACCACCCAGTGAAGGGTCTTTGTGACCGCGCCATAACCATGCGGACCGTTGCGCAGGCGGGAGCTCATCCCTCCAACGTGCCCCCGGCCAGGGTGTCCTAGTCGACGTCGCGCCTCACGCCGGTCGGGTTGCTCCGCTGCCGGTTCGGTCCGGGTCCGTGCGAGTATGCCGCGATGGTTGAGGCGGGTCCGCAGACACCGGCACGGGCGACGAGGACGGCGATCATCGCTCCCGTCCCCGCAGCGGAGGCACTGGTAGGGGACTACCGGCGGGCCCTGGACCACACAGCGGCCTGGCCGGTTCCGGCGCATGTCACCGTCCTTTATCCCTTCGTCCCGCCGGAGCAGATCACGCAGAACCTGCTCGACGACGTGCGGACGAGCCTGGCCCCGCTCCCCGCTTTCACCTGCCGGTTCTCCGGCGTGGCGTGGTTCGGACAGGAGGTCATGTGGCTGGCTCCGGAGCCGGACGCGCCCTTCCGCGAGCTGACCCGGAGCGTGTGGGCCGGGTTTCCCGGGTGTCCGCCATACCGGGGAGCGCATCGCGACCCGACCCCGCACCTGACTGTCGGGAGCACGCATCTGGCAGATGTCGCGGATCTGCGGCGGGCTGCCCTGGAGTTGCGGGCAAAGCTGCCGGTGCACGCCCGAATCGACAGCGTCCGCTTGATCGCCGGTGGCGGCACGCCGGGCTCGTGGCGGACCGTGGCCGAGTTCCGCCTGCGGTGAAGGGCCCCGCCGCGAACACGTCGCCCGATGTCGCGACGGCAGCCGGATTTCGTCGACACCTGTCGCTCGCCGCGCCCGTGATCACCGGCCAGAGTTGAGGACATCGCGAAGGGCTTGGAGGGGTTATGGCCGTCGAGGCCGAGGTGATTGTGGTGGGCGCGGGTGTCATCGGCGCCTCGGTGGCCCACGAGCTGGCCCGTACGGGACGACGCGTCATCGTCGTCGACAAGGCAGCCGGCGCGGGGCACGGATCGACGAGTTCATCCAGCGCGATCGTGCGGTTCAACTACTCGACGTTCGACGGCATAGCGCTCGCCTGGGAGGCGTATCACTGCTGGAGGGCGTGGGCCCAGCACCTGGGCGGGGCGCGGAGCCGGCTCGCCTCGCTGAGCAAGGTCGGTGCCGTCGTGCTCGACGTGCCCGTCTTGGAACTGCACCGGATCCACGCGCTGATGGAGGCCGTAGGGGTACGCGCCGAAGTGTGGGATCCCGCCACGTTGCGCGCCCGGGTGCCGGGCATCGATCCCGGCAGGCACTGGCCTCCCAAGCGCATCGACGACGACGCGTTCTGGGCGGACCCCACCGGGGAACTCGCGGCCCTGTACATGCCCGACGCAGGATTCATCGACGATCCGCTGCTGGCCGCACAGAATCTCGCCGACGCCGCCGCACACCACGGAGCGGCATTCCGCTTCAAGCAGCGCGTCGTCGACGTCCTCACGGCGGGCGAGCGCGTGGAGGGGGTGAGGCTCGGCTCCGGCGAGGTCCTGAAGGCCCCCGTGGTCGTGAACGCCGCAGGCCCCTGGTCGGGCGCGCTGAACCGGCTGGCCGGGGTCGGATCGGACTTCTCCATCGATGTCCGGCCCCTGCGCCAGGAGGTGCACCACGTCACGGCTCCGGCCGGGTTCAGCGACGGCGACGGTGCGATGGGACCGGTGGTGGCCGACTTGGATCTCGGTACCTACATGCGTCCGTCCCCGGGCAACGGATTCATGGTGGGCGGCGCCGAGCCGGCCTGCGACCCCTTGCAATGGGTCGTGGACCCCGACGCGATCAACCCCCACCGCACCAAAGACCTGTTCGACGCCCAAGTCCTGCGAGCGGCCCGCCGGTTCCCCGCCCTTGCGGTGCCACCCCAACCCAAGGGCATCGCCGGGGTGTACGACGTCGCCTCCGACTGGACGCCGATCTATGACCGCAGCGGGCTCGACGGCTTCTACGTGGCCATCGGCACGAGCGGGAACCAGTTCAAGAACGCCCCGGTCGTCGGGCGCGTCATGGCGTCCCTGATCGGGGCGGTGGAGGCCGGTCACGACCACGACCGGCAGCCGGTGCAATAC